>JASFPE010000289.1:0-7545 GCA_050116155.1 Desulfobacterales bacterium | reverse complement strand
ACCGATCGGTAAGGCAGGAGCACCCCTTTTGGATTGCCGGTGGTCCCGGAAGTATATGCGATGATGGCAAGATCATCGGCGGTTCCCTTGCTGATCTCGTCTTCGAAATAATTAGGATTCTCCTGACCGAATTTGCGGCCCAGTTCCTGGACATGCTCAAAGGACATCAGGAATGGCTCGGTGTAGTTGCGCATGCCCTTGGGGTCATCGTAGATGATGTATTCGATATTGGGGATCTTTTCCTTTAAGGAAAGCAGCTTGTCGGATTGTTCCTGGTCTTCGGCCAGAGCAAATTTGGCTTCGGAATGCTCCAGGATAAATTCCAGTTCTCTTTCAATGGCATCCTGATAAAGGGGAACGGGAACGCCCCCTAGACTCTGTGCGGCCGCCAGGCCCCAGTAAAGCTGGGGGCGATTGTCGCCGATGATGGCCAGTTTGTCCTCTCTCTTAAAGCCCAGAGATGCCAGGCCGAGGGCAAAATCTTTAACCTGGTCATGATAATCCTGCCAGGAATAGGACTGCCAGATGCCATAGTCTTTTTCGCGGATAGCGATTTTATCTTGTCCAAATTTTCGGACGTTATCCAGAAGGATTTTGGGAAATGTATCTGTCGATTCTGCCATGATTTAATTCCTCACACCATATTTATTTCGATTTACGGTATCAAGCAATTATTCAACAGTGTTTCGCGGTTAAAACATAAACAAAGCCCCCCACAGGGTGAGAAAAAGGGCGATGGCGTCCATATGATCATTCTATAGGGGGCTCTTCAGCAATAGTACGGCTGGAAGATGCATGTACTTAAGCTTGAACAGTTTTTAGATGAACAAGATTTAATTGTCAAGGGAAATTTAGTTTGTGAAAAACGTTATAAAGGTTCAGGGTTCAGAGGTTTGTTGGTTCAGCGGTCTGGATCTTTTAACCTTGAACCCTGATCGCCTTCGGCGCCGCCGAAGGCGCGTAAACCTTTGAACTCTGAACCTGGATCTCCCGATATAGATAATCTTGACAAATAGCAGGCGCCACAATACAGTGAACGGTCATAAAAAATCTCCTGGGCCAAAATCAGGCAGGAGACCGCGTTACGGCTATTTAATTTCCGGGTTCAATGATCTTGGCCGCAATTCACGAGGTCATATGATCTTACTATGTCAAATTTATAAATTATAGGAGACTGCTGGTGGGAGTGAAAATGAGGAAATATATCTTAAAAATTCTGGTTACTTTTTTTTTCGCTATTCTGGTAATCAATGCTCAAATTATGGCCCGGGCAGCGGGGAACCCCATTATTCACATTGATCCGGTTGAACATACTTTCCCCACTGTTTTTGAAGGCGAGGCGTTATCCCATAAATTCAAGGTTATGAACAAAGGCACTGCTGACCTCGAGATAAAGGATGTTACCCATCGATGAGGTTGTGTGGTGACCCGCTATGATCGGGTCATCCCTCCCGGCGGGACGGGGACGCTCACGTTGGCCATCGACACCAACACAGTCATCGGAGAGTTTCAGAAACGAGCGGTGGTGTGGTCCAATGATCTGGACAGAAGTGGCATTGCCCTCTACCTGGCAGGCGTGGTCAAACCATTTATTTCGCTTGAACCCGGCGGTTATGTCGGTTTGTGGGGGATCAAAGGTCAGGTTCCAGCTGAAGCTATTGAAATCATAAATAATTATAAAACACCCATTCATATTACCGGAATCGAAAATGAGCTGCCGGAATATGTTAAATGGCAACTTGAAGAAATTAAACCAGGCCATTCCTATCGGCTGGAGGTGAAGGATATCTCTGAAAAAGCAGGGGAATATACGGGACACCTATATGTCAAAACCGATTTTCCGCAAAAACCGGAGTTTGTGATTATTGTTAATGGAATCATCAGAGAAAATTAGCTAAATGTCGCGAATTTTCCTCCATGAATATAAATATATGAGGGTAAGGGAGTTTTTAACGCAAGTGCTTGTCATTGTTGTAAGGAAAACTTTGCCAAAGCTTGAGAGAGAACCATCATTACTGTTTTTGTCATTCCGGGCTTGACCCAGGCACGAAGTGAAGCTTTAGCGCTATGATGGAATATTGGTTTTTTGCAAATCCTGCGCGAATTACATGAACATACATCTTGGGGTGAGTTGTATGGACTTTGATTTAACCAAAGAGCAAAAAATGATTCGGGATGAGGTGCGTCGATTTGCTCAGAAAGAAATTGCGCCCCGGGCCGAGGAATACGAGCGCACCGGTGATTATCCATACGAGATCATGGAAAAAATGGCAGAACTCGGCCTGATGGGATTGCCATTTCCGGAAGAATACGGCGGCATGGGCGGTGACTGGGTAAGCCTGCACCTGGTCATCGAAGAATTGTCCAGGGCAGACGCAAACTTTGGTGCAATCATTGATGTCACCACCAGTGTGGTTGGCCAGGAGCTCTTTGTTTTCGGAACCGAAGATCAAAAGCAAAAATATCTTGTCCCCATTGCCAGAGGTGAAAAGATCGGCGCTTTTGGATTAACCGAGCCGGACTCCGGGTCTGATGCCGCTGCCCTGACCACCACCGCAGAACTTCAGGGAGAAGAATGGGTTCTAAACGGCACCAAACAGTTTATTACCAATATCGGTCTGAATAATGCCTCGGTGGTACTTGTGGCAGCACGGGTTAAAAATGATGCAAAAGACGGTATCATATCGACCTTCATCGTACCCAAAGATGCACCGGGTTTTAAACTGGGTGAGAAATACCGCAAAATGGCGATGCACGCGTCGGCTACCCATGAAGTCATACTTAACAATTGTCGAATCCCCAAAAATAATTTGTTAGGTGATCCCAATCGGGGTTTTGCCCAACATTTAGCGGTCTTGGAAACAGGTCGTATCAGTATTGCCGCCATGGCGGTGGGTGTGGCCCTGGCCTGCCTGGAAGAGGCTTTGGGCTGGGCCCAGGGCAGGTCCCAATTCGGCCAGCCGATTTTCAATTTTCAGGCCGTTCAATTCAAACTGGCGGATATGGCGGTGGCCATCGAACTCGCCAGAAACATGTATCTCAAAGCCGCCTGGTTGAAAGACCAGGGACGCAAACACGCTTTTGAGGCTTCGGCAGCTAAGCTCTATGCGTCGGAAATGGCAGAAAAAGTGGCCAGCGACGCCTTGCAGATCCATGGCGGATATGGGTTCATGGAAGAATACCCGGTTTCGCGGTATTACAAGGGGATTAAAATGCTGCAAATCGTTGAAGGCACATCTGAAGTCCAGCGGATGCTGATTGCCCGAACACTTGCCGGAGGAGTACGTAATTGATTTATGGATTTGCGATAGTATATGCAATATATTGTAATATTTGATAATTTTCACCGCCCGAGCTTGCATCCCGCTTCGCGGGGCTGCGCTCGAGGCGCAAAGGTCGCAGAGTAATTTTTTCTTTTCACTTTAACTTCTACAAAGGAATGGAAATGAGTTATCAGCTAAGCAAATCACAAAAAGAAATTCAGAAGGCGGCCAGGGAATTTGCCAAAGGCGAGTTTGACAAAGATCTTGCGCATGAGCTGGACAAAAACCAGGAATTTCCGAAAAAGATCTGGAGAAAAGCGGCCGAGCTTGGCTTTATCGGCATGCATTTTCCTGAAAAATACTCCGGGGGAGAGCTTGATGTGCTGGATAATGTGATTTTGGCTGAAGAATTCTGCCGCAAAGATTCTACGATCGGAAGTGCGTTAATGCTTTCGGCCTTCGCATCTGAATGTCTTTTGCGGTTTGGATCAAATGTAATGAAAGAAAAATATCTCCCGAAAGTTGCCGAGGGTGAAATACTTTCGGGTGCAGCATATTCCGAACCGGACACGGACGCTGCCTTTGATTCTTTAAATACAACAGCCGGCAAGGACAACGATGAATGGATAATCAACGGTGAAAAATCATATGTGCTGAATGCCGGGATGGCTGGATTTTATTGCGTACTGTGTCAAACCGATGGAGATCGGGGGACAAGCCTAATTTTGGTGGAGAGCGATCGGGAAGGGGTCTCCGCTGTGGATAAAGGTGAAAAACTTGGTCTGCGGATGACGGCAACATCGGATTTGAAATTTGAGAATGTAAAAGTACCGCTGGAACATTTGATCGGAAAAGAGGGCAACGGACGAAAACAGCTACAAGCAGTACTGGATGAAAGCTGCATCCTCATCGCAAGCCTTGCGCTGGGAACCGCCCAGGGAGCCTTCGATCGTGCGCTGGACTATGTCAAACAACGGGAGCAGTTCGGGAAAAAAATCGTCCAATTTCAAGTCACCCAGCACAAGCTGGCCGATATGGCAACCAAAATTGACCAGGCCCGAGCGATAATCTATGGCGCTGCCCGATCTTTTGATGCGGGCAAACTCGATGTTAAATTAGCCTGTATGGCCAAGCTGGTTTCATGCAGAGCCGCTGTAGAGGTTGCCAGTGAGGCCATCCAGCTTCTTGGTGGTTACGGTTACATGACCGAATACGAAATCGAGCGCTTTTATCGGGATGCCAAAAATATGGAAATTTTGGGCAGGGCGCCGTCCAATTTAAGAGATATCGTTGCTGCTTCTGTCATTGGCCGCATCAAGTAGAGCCGAACGATGCTCGAACAAATCAGAAACAACAAAGGCTTATTCATCACGAAAGCACGAAAGGATGAAAGCACGAAAAAAGATTGAGAATATTTCGTGCTTTCCAGATTTCGTGTTTTCGTGATTAAATATTAACGGTTGCCATCAGATACAAAAATTTCATATCTAATCAGCAAATGGAAATATTGCACTATACCGCGGAGCACTTGCGTTTTCGGGAGAAATTGCGAAGCTTTTGCCAGAAAGAAGTAATTCCGAACGTCGAAAAATGGGAACAAGAGGGCCTTGTTCCCAAGCAGGTCTGGCAGAAAATGGGACGACAAGGCTTTCTTTGCACAGCGGTTTCTCAGGAGTATGGCGGGCTTGGCGGCGATTTTCTCTATTCAGTGATCGCTCTGGAAGAAATGACCCGCACCAATCAATATGGGCTGGATGCTTTTTTACACAGCGACATTGTGGTGCCTTACATCGATTCGTTTGGCTCCGAGGAACAGAAAAAAAAGTATCTGCCGGGCTGTGTCTCCGGTCATATTATTACGGCCGTAGCCATGACGGAGCCGGACGTGGGCAGTGACCTGGCAGCCATGACGACATCTGCATTGGAAGAAGGGGAAAGCGTCATTATAAACGGGACCAAAACGTTTATTTCCAATGGATTCAATTGTGATCTGGTAATCGTTGCCGCCATAGACCCTGCTGTTGGAAATTCCTACCAGGCCATTTCGCTGTATTTGGTAGAAGCTGGAACTCCTGGATTTAAAAAAGGTGAGCCTCTCGACAAACTGGGTGTTCACAGCCAGGATACAACTGAGTTATTCTTCACCAACTGTCGCATTCCCGTAAAAAACCGCCTCGGCCATAAGGGCACGGGATTTCCTAAATTGATGGAAAAACTCCAGCAGGAACGGTTGCTGGTGGCCATATTGGCAAAAACCATGGCCGAGCTTATCCTGGAATGGACGTTGGATCATCTTCAGACAAAGCATTCGACAAATGGCCCCAAAAGTCTACCCCAAGCGATTCAATTTGCACTCGTCGAAATGGAGACCGAGATAAAGCTGGGCAGGACATTTCTCGAAATGCTAATTGCCGATCATATGCAAGGCAAGCATATCGTGGCGGAGACCAGCATGGCAAAGTACTGGAACACGGAAATGGCCAACCGCATCGCTGACCGGTGCCTGAGCCTTTGCGGTGAAATCGCCATGATGGAATCCTGCCCAATTGCCCGCACCTTTCGGGATGTGCGGGTGACCACCATCTTTGCCGGAACCAACGAGATTATGAAGGGGATTGTCGCGAAGTCGCTGGGTTTATAATCATTAACTTTAGATCAATTTTTAATTCTATTCTATAAGTTCTTTGTTTCATAAAGTCCTATCCCTTGACGGGGGAGGGTTTATGTGGGGGTGATCACCCTCCCCCCACGCCCGCCATCGCGAGCCGCTCAGGCGAGGCGGGCGGGTTAATCCCCTCCCATCAAGGGAGGGGAAAAGAGTTAGTTGAAAGGATGTTTGGATCACTTTAATTTTTTGGCGCCACCAGGGTTAAGACTCAATAAATGAAGGTTACAAATGATGGAAGTTTTACTCATAACCGGCTTTCTGGGTGCCGGGAAAACGACTTTAATTCAGCATCTGTTGAGGTCGGATTTCAATGCGCAAGAGAAAGTGGCCGTGATTGTCAATGAGGTCGGTGAGATCGGCATCGACGGCACCCTGCTTGCGGGACAGGATGTTGATATTCTGGAACTTACCAGCGGGTGCATTTGCTGCACAATCAAAACCGATTTTTTCAAAGCCGTCCAGGAGATCCACCGGACATATAACCCGTCGTATTTGGTTGTCGAGGCCACCGGTGTTGCTCAACCCGGAGATATGCTTGATGTCTTATTCGAAGCGCCTTTATCTGATTTCAGTCGCCTGAAAAAAATTATTACCGTCGTCGATGCAGACTTCTTTGAAGCCAGAGAAGTACTCGGAACCTTTTACGATAATCAGATAAAATGCGCAGATACCCTCATCTTAAATAAAATCGATCAGGTAGACGACGATCAAATTCGCCAGATAGATGCGGTACTGCGGGAACTGAATCCGGGGGTTCACATCTTTTCTGCCCGGCATTGCGCGGTTGACCCTGCCACCCTGTTGGAGGTTGATTCAAATTCACGGCATCGCGTTTCCCAGGATCATCATGCCCTTCATCATGAGCAGGAGGGATTTCATTCGTTTTCGTTTGATGACCAACGGTTATTGGACCGAGCCAAATTGAATCGTTTTCTTGAAACGCTGCCCCCCAACCTATTTCGTTGCAAGGGTTGGGTCCGTTTCCCGGATGGATCCGGGCTCCTGAACTATACCGGCTCGAATTATCGGATTGAACCCGCTGAGGGTTCACGCGATACCGCCCTGGTGTTTGTAGGAAGAAATTGCGATGAGAAAGAAATTCTCAGCTCTTTAAAAAAGTGCCTTATATAGCAAAATTATCTAGAAGCTATCTTAATAATCGATCTTAGCTCCGATGGTCCCGCTTTTAGCGGGATTGTCCCGCGAATTGAAATGCTTATTAATCGCGGCAAGATGCCGCTCCCACTATATATATAGGGAAATATTCTGTGAATAGTACGCTGATGAAGAATAGAGGTGGGAGTGGCTTCCAGCCACGATCATTGCGCTTCGCTTTCAATTCGCGTGACGCCTTGCCATTGAACCGAAGCTACTATTTTTGAGACAGCTTCTGGACAGGTTGTCTGTCCCCTTTATTTCAACCTTTTTATAATATTTTTGAAATCCGCCTCCGATCGCAGTTCAATAAATGTTTCCCTTTCACCCAGCGGTTCATAGTATTCGGTTTTTCCGAAAACGGTGCGGCTAATTCTGTCGATGATTTCCATATTTTCCCTGGCCTCGTTCTTATCGATGTGGGCTGCAATCTTGCCTTTGAGCATCAATGTTTCCATA
>JASFPE010000288.1:0-7584 GCA_050116155.1 Desulfobacterales bacterium | reverse complement strand
GTATACGCTATCTGAAGCTCCGGCACTTCTGTCGTCACCACATCTTCCGGTTCGGACTCTACTTTCGGCGGTTTCCGGATCTGAATTAAAGGATCTTGAATCCACTGGGCTTCTGCCCGTTGAATTATATAGGCATCGGTTTCCGATAGTCCCTCCTGGGCCGCCTCAGCTACCTTGTTGATGAACGAATTAAGTGAATCAAGGCTTTTGCCTTTGCCCGAGGTTTGAAACGTCGGCACCTCGGGGGGAGAACGGAAAAACACTTCATACGCCCCATAGACGAGGGCCAGCAGCGCCAGGACAACGATTATTTTTTCCCTATTTGATTGCATTTATTGGTGTTTGGTGTTTTGTATTTAGTGTTTAGCATTAATTAGGTGTCAGGTGTCGGGTGTCAGTACTTCGTTGCACTGGAGTTATTTGCTGACACCTGAAATCTTTCTTTTGGCTACTCTTGCGCCAACCAGATTTTGACTTGCATCTCCCGCGATTCCTCAATGGAGCGGATGGTAACTTGCTGCATATGCACCATTGCAGGAATGGAACCCAGGTCGAGTAAAAATTTTCGAAAATTAAAAAAATCGCCTGTCACCGCAAGGCGAATGAGTAAATAGCCGGGACGTTCTTTTGAAGAGTTGACGTCCGGCGTTATTTCTTTAAGCTGCAGATTGTTGCGCTGGATCAGAGATTGTATCTGAGCAGAGATTTTTTTCATGTCTCCGCGCGACAATTTTGCCTTTTCAACCATCGGAAGGCGTGTTGGGCTTTTGGCCGTTGCTTTTACCAGCATGCGTTCAAATACAGGCTTGAGTATTTTCTGTCGATCAATCTGGTTTTGCTTTTCCTCAATTTTTTTATCCAGCTCAGCTGACGTTTTTTGCGTCGGAAGAATAAATAAAAAGATAAACACCAACATACCCGCGATGCACATAAAAATTAATATGAGGCTTTGAGCTGGAAAAATATCAGTGATTCGTTTTACCATTTTATTGTTGGTTTCGTTAGAGTACTTTCAGTTGAGCCGTGAAATGCAACACTTCACGGTTTTCGTAAAATTCAATAGATTTTCGATTAATCGCCGGTTGATCAAACAACGGAGAATTTTTTAATTCCTCTAAATATTCGGTCAGGGTCCATTCCAGTCTCAGGCGATCACCCTGGATGATGCCATCGATGACCAGTGTTCTATTGGAATTTGTGTCTTCGTCTTTTTTGCCTTTGCCTTTTTTGCCTTTTTCTTTTTTGGCGGGCAATTCACCCAGATCCGCGGATATGCTTAACAAGCGGATATTTGCCGGTGTCGCACTCGCAATTTCGCTGATAATAGCCAGGTCCAGGTAGGTTTGACTGAGCTCTGTTACAGATTTATTCTTGGCTCTATAATTATCAAGTAAACCCATGATGACATCTTCACTTACGCGCACTTTGTAGCTTTGCAGCTTGCCCAGAAGCATATCATATCGAATTTGCTTTTCGCGGATCTGATCATATTGCTGAACGAATACGAACGCGCTGGCGGCGAATAAAATAAGAAAAGCCCAGATAAAGCCGCGGCTGATACGCTGGCTGAGAATGGCTTTTTCCTTATCCTTTTGGGTATGCAGAAAATTTGGGGTGATGGTATTGTTGGACAATGCCATACCCATAGCCGGCGCGAATGAGGTTTGTTCAGATACCGAATCCGGCCAAGGTACCATGGTAAGAAAATTGGGCCCCGATGCAAATGGATTGATGGCTTCGGTCGGAAGGCCCAATTCCTCACCGATATAATCAAGAATCCGGTGGTGCGGACGCACACCACTGGATACATAGATTTTCCCTACACGGGCATTCTCATAATTCAGGGCGTAATGCCTCAGGGTTCGTTCTACCTGTCGGACGAGCCGCTCCAAGGCGGGCAAAATCATCTTAAAGATGCTATCCTCACGGGCAGCAATCTCCTCGGTTCCCGGGATCGTCGACGACGAATCATGAATGAGGCCGAAGAAGTGTTGCTGGGCCTTTTCGAAATCAAGATTTAATTTGCGTTTTACCGCCCGTATTCTGCGGGTGTCCTCATTGGGCGATTTAACCAGAGAAAGCTCCAGCTGGCTTCCCTCTATGCCTTTGCGCAGGGCTTCGATCATGGTTCGGACCCCGGCCTTAATACCTCTGGACAGCATCATGTTCCCATCTGAGAAGATATCGATGCGGGACCAATCCCTGCCGATGTAGAGACTGGAAACATTTTTTTCATCGGTATCAATGCGGCGGGTTCGCAGCAGCGTTTGAAATGAATAGGGTACAATGGATATTCCCGCTAACGGAAAACCGGCGTTTGCAAAAAGCTTCTTCAGGGCTTTAACTTCTTCCAGCGGAGCCGTATATGCCATTACATCCGTCTTGGTGGTACCCCCTTCCTCGATATCGCTCAGTATCTCAAAATCAAAGATCTTTTGATTCCCATCAAAGGGTGCGTCTTTTTGATAGGACCAATAAACGGAATTGGGGACTTGTTTGGGAGACACTTTTGGGATGCGAAGCGGACGGGTCTCCACCCTGGCCGAGGACATGGTGCACCAGAGCTCTATATTTCTTGAGCGGCCACAAAAATCAGCCAATACCGGTCGCAAAAATTGATGGAATTCCGCACTATCCCTGGGAATGTTCGGGTCAAAGGGAACGCGTGAATAATCCAGCATTTCATATTTGTTTTCCGTAATCCGGTGGATTTTGACTAATTTCAGATCATCGTGACCCAGATCTACTCCGACGGTAACAGCTTTGTGAAAGGATATCGGATTTCTGAATATAGATTTCAGCCGGGCAATACCTGACTGGGGAGCTTGCACACCGTGGCTTTCTAGCGCGCTGTCACTATCATCGCGAATCAATTCTAAGAGTTTTTCCGTTGATGAAATGTCACCCTGTTTTGCCAAAACTGCTCTCCGTAGTATATCGTTTCGGAATTTCTTCGATCAAAGAAAATTTAGCTATTCCTCAATAACTTCCAATCTGCCTTGAAATTAGATCTTTTGGTTTCAGGTTTCAGGTGTCAGTGTTCAGGAAATAACTCCGCCGCAGCGAAGGCCTGACACCTGAAACCTTCGTTTTAGGAATACTTCCGGGAATAATCTTGATTGCATATGCCGGTGAGTTATTTGTAGCAAGTTGTCGAACCCACACCGGCTCTGTCCTCCTTGGTCGTTTCAATCCATATAACGTATAATCCGGGGGTTTCAGGCAATGCAGCGCGATGTAGTCCTTCCGGCATTGACCACGCATACCGGCCAAGGAGCCCAGATTTCACCATTACCCCCGGTTGAGATGGCGGCCCCAAAAATTAGGTTATAGCCTTCAAAATATGACGGGTTGATACTAACTACACTAATTAATTCATAAAATGGTCAGATTGTCAAGAAATAACGCGGATGTTCAACCAAACATAAAATATGGTTTTAATGCTTGAAAATAAAAGCAAAACATCGAAGCAATTCCGGTTATGATGAAAATTGAAGATACCTCATGATTTAGCAGTGATTGAGCAACTGGTGAAGGGTAGGGTGGCTAAAATTTCAATTTATGTAGTCCGAAATTTCAAAAAATGTGAAAAAGTTTTCCCAAATTAGTTGACACGATAGGCCACATCTGATATTTTTTTACTGTAACAATATGAAATATTTGACAATATGGAGTGTATCCGACCTTGGCTGACAGAATAGTTAAGTCACATAATAAAAGTAAAACCTCAAAGGCCCACATTCAAATTGTTGGCCCCTTGAAATTGCAAAACGAATTAATGGCCTGGTTTCTTCACGATGCCACCGGTCTAAACTGTATTTGCGGTAAGGATCTGGATGTGGAATCGCTTCCCGTTCAGTCAAAAAGCAAGCCTGTCCTGGTTCTGCTCGATTGTCTGAGCAGTGATTTGTCAAATTTAGGATCCAAGCTGCGTGTGCTAACCGCATCTGGAGTAAAAAATTATTATCTGGCGCTATTTAATGTGGCGGCAGGCCAATCCATCGGAAATGATCTGGTTGGCTGGGGAATTCGCGGTCTTTTTTATAGCGATGATCCCTTGACCCACATCAGCAAAGGGGTTATGGCGATTTTAAATGGAGAGTTTTGGTTTTCGCGTGACACGCTGGTAAAATATTTATTGGAATACAGCGATGCCAGGGGTAAGCATAGGAAGCAAAACACCTTTTTAACCTCCAGGGAAACCGAGATACTCCTGTTGCTGGCTTCCGGGGTTTCCAATAATCAGATTGCCGTGGGTCTTGGAATCAGTCCTCACACTGTCAAGACCCATATTTATAATATTTACAGCAAAATAAATGTCCCCAACCGGCTTCAGGCAGCGTTGTGGGCTGCGAAAAATTTGCAGGTTTCGGCAAACCCTAAGATTGTAGAAAAAAGCTAAAAATGGTTTTAAAACCATTTTACCTATTGTGGTTGCACAATCTGAATAAACAAAAATTATTTTAGAAAATTTAAAAAATTTGGACTCTCTAAATTTTTTAAATGACAATTCGAATTATTGTTGTAAAATTGATTCATTAAGGATATTAATTTCACACCATTGATTTGACGGTTCCTCAGCCGTGATCCTCATTTTGGCGGTTCCGGATTTCACCCGGCACCAGAATTTACAGGAACTGGCTGTTGAAAGGATGATCACCGGTGATTGAGAAAAGACAAGTCGAGCGCTTCGCTCTTAAACTTGAGGCTTATGTGGTCCGGTCAGATGACGCGCCAACGGCTGAATCTCATCGTTTAACAACCAGAGATGTATCTATGAACGGTGCCTATCTATTGACCAGCCAACCATTACCGTTGGGTACCAAGGTTAAGATCGATGTCATTTTATCCATGGAAGGGGTAAAGCAGCAAAAGATGCGAAAAGCATTGATTAAAGCTTTCGGTGAAGTATTGCGAACTGACGGCGAGGGAATGGCTGTTGAATTTTATGAGAATTCGAAATTTATGCCTTTTGCGGAAGATAATTTAGAAGTAAAAACGTAGATCATTCAATCGGATAACCATGGAAAACCAGATTATCGGCGTCAGCCAAAATATTTGCAGAATACGGGACCTCATCGATCAGGTGGCAGATACCGGACTCAATACCATCATCCACGGTGACACCGGGGTGGGCAAAGAGCTTGTGGTGCAGTGTCTTTACCAGAAATCCAATCGGATCGGCAAACCGTTTGTTAAGGTAAATTGCGCTGCATTACCGGATAGTCTGCTGGAAAGCGAAATGTTTGGCTACGAGCAGGGGGCCTTTACCGGTGCAGAGCGCCGCAAGCGGGGAAAGTTCGAGCAGGCCCACGGTGGTGTTCTGTTTTTGGATGAGATCGGAGATATGTCTCTGCGACTGCAGTCAAAGCTGTTGCATGTGCTTCAGGGGGGTGATTTTACTCCCCTGGGTTCTGAAAAAACGGTGAAAACCGATACCTGGGTGATTGCCGCCACCAATCATGAACTGGAAACCGATATGCGAAACGGAGAGTTTAGGGAGGATCTCTATTATCGGTTAAGCACCATCAAGATTTTTATTGAGCCGTTGCGCAACCGACCCGAAGATATTCCGTATCTGATTGATTATTATATCAAGGAATACGCCGACCAGTTTGATGGCAAGAAGCTTGCCAGGCCCAGCTCTAAAACGATTGATAAATTATTATCGTACACCTGGCCCGGCAATGTCAGGGAACTGCAAAATATCCTCAAGCGCATCATGATCCTGGGTGAGGATGAAGAAACAATCGATGACCTGCTCAGCGGCGCCGGCAAGCGCGAGAATGCCGCCGGAGTTCAATCCGCGTTGGCCCAACCATCCATTCCGATCGAATTGGTCGGTTTGAATGGTGAGAATGCAGCCAATCTGAGCTCGCTGTCACTGAAAAAGATCCGTAAAAAAGCCCTGGACCGGGTTGAAAAAGAAGTAATCACATACGTCCTTGAAAAGACGGGCTGGAACCGCAGTAAGGCCACAAAAATATTGAACATCAGCTATAAGACCCTGCTGTACAAGATTAAAGACCTCGGCATCGTCCCCCCCTCCGATTCCACTGAATAATTCTAAATCTCGTATTTTTTTAACATATTGAAATCATGTAATTTTTAGCGATACCGGTTTAGTTCAGGTTAGCTGGAATAATGGAATAATGGAATATTGGAATAATGGTTAAAAATGCATGACTTCAATGTTCGAATGGAAAGTTTGAAAATATCTTGCTAGCCAAAACATAAAGCGCAGTTGCGTCTTGCCACACCCTGAGCTTTTTAAAACCTCGGTTGATGTTTTTTCGTTTCATGATCGACTTGTCTCATAATTCATGAATTTATTCAATGCGATGCAACATAGACCCAATATAGCGCTAAAGCTTCACTTCGTGCCCAGCATTCCAGCATTCCATTATTCCAATTATGAGCGAAGTGAATTTTGGGAAGTATATTACATAGCTTTATGTAATAAATTTCACATTTATTGTGTAATTTATTTCCATAGCATTTCTACTGTTTTGACAAGGACCACTGAACATTGCTTGTCTAGAATCCTATCCATATGAACTTATTGCCAATCTGAAGGACTTTTAAATTTGTTATTTTTTCTTAAAAATCAGTAACTTTGGCACGATTTGTGCTACAATATTTCCTTTACACTCTTTCAATTATCTGAGTGTTGTGCACAATCTCATGAGTATTCGTAGCGGGTGAAAGAGAGGAATAAATTCCCCATTATTATATCTTCGCCTAATACGGTACCGTAGTATTCCTGATTTATTTTTTTGAAAGGCATTCTCCCGCCAGAGGGCGGGTGGAGTGAGTAGCCGTGGCATATCCTTTTGATCCTCACATAAAAGCTCGAAATGAATGATATTTTTAAGAAATTTATTTCACTGGATAACGGAGGCAGACGCTCCGGTGGGGATCGTCGCAACTATTCCTATACTTTACATATCCCGGAAAGGCGAAGCGGCAAAGAACGGCGCAGTGGTGATGATCGCCGCAAGAGCCCTCGGATCAAGATGGTGCCGGAAAAATAAATTTCGGATTACCCCACCGCAATCATTCAACCAGAATCATTCAAATGTCTTTAAGCACCTTGAAAATAAAGACCTTCCTTGATAAAAACCTAAAGGTTCCAGGTTCAGGGTTCAGGGTTAAAGCTCTGGTTTCTGGACGCTGGCTCCTGGTCACTGGTTAAACCTAGCGCAAAGCGCATGGCGTTGAAAACTTCAAGACCAGTATCGTATTTTATTTTTTAACCCTATGCGCTATGCGCCATGCCCTATGCCTGTGGCT
Source organism: Desulfobacterales bacterium (assembly GCA_050116155.1). Taxonomy (GTDB): domain Bacteria; phylum Desulfobacterota; class Desulfobacteria; order Desulfobacterales; family JAHEIW01. The sequence goes on along the minus strand of JASFPE010000288.1, from coordinate 291 downwards.
TGTTGACACCTGAAACCTTTTGAACTTAACACTTGAACCCTGCTTACCCGCCAAAGCACGCTTTTAGTGTGACGAAGGCGGTAACCTTTGAACCCTGAACCCTGAACCCTGGAAAAAGAGAGGGTATCATGACCTATACACAGAAAATTCGAGTTCATTTATGGGACCAAATGATTCTGATTGCCTTTGCACTGGCTCTGTTTTACTCGGTATTTGATTCGGTCTTGTTTTTAATGGAGTTCGATGTGGACTTTATTCAGCGATTACTCGGTCCGGATAAATTTGAAATCC
>JASFPE010000287.1:0-7588 GCA_050116155.1 Desulfobacterales bacterium | reverse complement strand
ATTGTCACCCTGTTGCCGGAACAGGCCATGTCGCAGGCGAAGGCTGCCGATGAGGCCATGGCAACCGGAAAAAATCTCGGCGTCTTGCACGCGCTTCCAATTGCGCACAAGGATTTGGTTTTCACCCAGGGAATTCGTACCACGCTGGGATCCCCGATTTTCAAAGATTTCGTGCCGCAAGAAGACGCACTGATTGTTGAACGTTTAAAGCAGGCTGGCGCAATTACCATCGGCAAGACAAACACGCCTGAATTCGGCGCCGGATCCCAGACCTTTAATGAAGTATTTGGCGAAACTTTAAATCCTTACGATAGGTCTAAGACCTGCGGCGGCAGCAGCGGGGGAGCCGCGGTGGCCCTTGCCTGCGGAATGGCACCAATAGCAGACGGCAGTGACATGGGAGGTTCCCTGCGAAACCCCGCCAATTTCTGCAATGTCGTCGGATTACGAACGTCGCCCGGAAGGGTGCCCAGCTGGCCAAAGTTTGCGGGCTGGTCCTCTTTGGGGGTCGAAGGCCCCATGGCCCGCACGGTAAAGGATACGGCCCTGATGTTGAGTGTGATTGCCGGAGCAGATCGGCGCTCGCCAATTGCCATTGCGGAGCCCGGAGATTTGTTTCGTCGTTGCCTGCAACGCGATTTTAAACAAACCCGGATTGCCTGGAGTCAAAATCTGAGATCGTTTCCGGTCGACCCTGATGTCACGGCAGTTATTGAATCGCAACGCCAGGCGTTTGAAGATCTCGGATGTGTGCTGGATGAGGCTGAACCGGATCTCACGGATGCAGATGAGATTTTCAAAGTACTGCGGGCATGGCTGTTCGAGCTTAATTTTTCGGAATTTCTGGATACGCATCGCGATCAAATGAAAGACACAGTGATCTGGAATATTGAAGAAGGGCGCAAGTTGAGCGGACCGCAGCTGGCAAAGATCGAACGCAAACGCACCGATCTTTATCATCGCGTCCGAAAATTCATGGAAACTTATCAGTACATTATTCTGCCGGTCAGCCAGGTGCCGCCCTTTGATGTAAAGCAGCGCTATATAACCGAAATCAACGATGTCAAAATGGAAACCTATATCGACTGGATGAAATCCTGCTATTACATCACCACCACCGGACATCCAGCCATCTCGGTGCCCTGTGGATTTACGCCGGATGGCCTTCCGGTGGGTGTACAAATTGTCGGACGCCATCAGGATGATTTCGGTGTATTACAGTTAGCCTATGCCTTTGAGCAAGCCACCGGGTTCTGGAAACATCGGCCTCCAGTAGTAGATACAGTCTAGGTAATTTGAATTCGGAAGTCTAAAAACGTGGAATACGGGCCTCAAGTAATCGATGCTGGATACTCGATACTGGATACTCGATGTACGAAATAAAATCGAGGTCAAGCCGTTATCGAGCAACAAGCATCCAGTATCGAGAGTCGAGCATCGAGCATCCAGTGCCCGATTACGATTTGCCAAAAAATCTTAAATAACCTATAATTCATTTGTTGTTCAGTAAATTGTTTGTCTTAAGCATCGGATGGCTAAATGTCAGGTAAGCGCGGTACCCGTTTCTCAAAAATCGAGGGGTCAAGCTGGAGAGCATATCAATCCAAACTAAAGCGTGCCAGGAAGAGTGCCGCCGCCAAAAAATTTGTCCAACGGAATTTAAAATACATCCCTGTGTTGATTGCGGTATGCGCCCTGGTTTATGGCCTTCTCAACGAATTTTCCGGATCTCAATCCAATCTCACCAAGGACGCAAACCAGATCAGCAAAGCCGACCCATCCGCCCAAGCGGATCGGCAGTCGATAACATTCAAGAAAAATGATCTTCATCATTTCATCACCAGCCGCCATATTTCAGACCTGCAAACCAACTCCTTTGATCTGAGGCATAACGGGAACCTGATTTCAGTTCAAACCAGCATCGATATATCTTTGCAAAACTACCTGACCGCAAAACTCGATCGAAAAAATTCCAGCAAGGTTGGCATTGTCGTCATGGTTCCGACGGATGGCCGCATACTGGCCATGGTGGGATATGACAAGTCAGATCCGTTTAATAATCCATGCACGGATAGCTCATTTCCGGCGGCAAGTATCTTTAAGATTGTTACCGCGGCAGCTGCAATTGAGAAATGCCGGCTGGATCCGGATTCAAAACTGCACTTTAACGGACGCAAACATACCCTTTACAAATCCCAGCTCAAGGAAATAGTTAACAAATATACTCATACGATTTCCTTGAAAGATGCGTTTGCCAAATCTGTAAATCCGGTATTTGGCAAAATCGGGGCGATGTGTTTAGACAAAGACTTACTTGAATCTTATGCAAAGGCAATTGGATTTTACCGGATCATAGATTTTGAAATCTTTTTACCACCCAGCCTGATTGTGCTTTCGAACGAACCGTATCAGCTAGCTGAAACCGCCTGTGGGTTTACCCGAAAAACACGAATATCGCCAATTCATGGCGCTTTAATTGCTGCCACGACTTTAAACCAGGGAAGATTAATAGCTCCCGTCATTGTAGATCGAATCACAGATGAAAACAAAAATACGCTTTTCCGAAATCGACCCGTCATCATCAGCCAGGCCTTCACCCCCAAAACGGCTGAGGCATTGCAGGAGCTCATGAAGACCACAGTTCAATCCGGCACGGTCAGGGGCACGTTTCGAAAATACCGCAAAGATAAAATCATCTCCAAACTCGAGATCGGTGCAAAAACCGGCACGATCAACAATCAGACCAATGACTTAAAATATGATTGGTTTGTGGGGTATGCCGGCGAGAGGTCGGGGGACAGAAAAATCATTCTTTCCGTGCTGGTTGCTCATGAAAAATACATCGGTACCCGTGCCACGCAATATGCGATCATGGCTTTCAAAAAATATTTCAAGCGCCCGTTGATCAAAAAGAATGAACGTCAGTTGCCGGCGTCCAGTTTTTAATGCTAGTGTAATGTTCCCAAAAATAGATTAGAGATTTGTGACCGGTCATATCATATTCTGCCAAGGCGATATGAATCCTTAAGGAGATTCCTCGACGTAGACCTTCATCAGGATCTTACCCCAGCCTCCTTTATCTAATCCCACATCAGGGCAGTGGATCATATCGACACGCTCAAACTTCGGATCTGTTTTGTTAATTAATCTTTCATAAATCGCCGGCAGAACTTTACTGACTTCTGCCAAGGCGGAGATGCACATCCCCTTGGGGCACTCATCTTCGATCATTTGTCCGCCGGCTGTCATGACGAATTTATCTCCAACCCTGTGCTTCGCATGGCATCCATGGGACTCAACCACTTCGGCGATCACCCTGCACTTTACAAATTCAGGGGTTTGAGTGACCATCTTGACCTTCAAAGGATCGGATCTAAAAATTTGCATCTCCTCATCGGTATATTCCATGTGCTTCTGAAAGAGCCGCCAGATTTCCTCAACATCCATAATTTTCTCCTTTGCAAAAGATTAAAGGGCATTTAAATCTATATTAAATAAACCAAGGGGTGTCAAACTAAGAACAGTAGCGTTCAATAGTTCCATCTTAATTGTCTTGAGCTACAGCTCATTGTATGCAATAGAGAAGAGGAAAATTTGAAAAATAACAGGTGAACACAATGCTGATTCCGAAAACTGATTTTATAGGATTGGAAGAAATGACGCACCTCTGCGCCGGAGGTGAATCTCCCATGTTGAAAAGCCATCGGGCAGCTGTCGAACGGTTTTTCGCGGACAAGGCACTGGGTGAGGGATCGCGCCACCGTATGGATGCCGCGGTCAGCGGCTGCAGAGAAAAAGTCGGCAAGCTACTGGGAGTGTCGCCCGATGATGTGGCATTTATATCCACCAGCTCAGAGGGCATCAATCTGTTGGCCCATGGATTGAAGTGGCAGAGCGGGGACAATGTTGTCGTATGTGATGTCGAATTTCCCTCAGACGTGCTACCCTGGACGCGGCTTAAAGCCCAGGGTGTTGAGATTCGCGTCGTCTCCAACAAAAACTGGTATATTTCACTGGCAGACATTGGAAGCGCTATCGATGCCCGCACACGGGTGGTGGCTGTCAGTGATGTCAGTTATTTTACCGGTCAACGCCTGCCCGTGCAAGAACTCTCTGAAATGGTCCGGTCAACCAATGCCTTGCTGAGTATTGACTCGACCCATGCAGCCGGGGTAATACCGCTGCAGGCCAGCTATGCCGACGTCCTGGTGACAAGCTGCTATAAATGGCTGCTGGGAACCCACGGTGTGGCTATTTTTTACTGGAACCGCCAGCGGCTGCCCGATCTTGAACCGCCGTTTTTGGGTTGGCATTCGGGTGAATCCATCCCTGACTGGCACGAACCCACAGTATTTAACCTGCGCTCCGGTGCAGACCGTTTTGAGGCTGGCAATCTCGGTTTCATCAGTATCTATATTCTAGACAATGCTCTGGATCAGATTTTACGGGTTGGTATTCCGGCCATTGAGCGCCATGTCCTTCATCTCAGTGGGATGGCCTGGGAAGGCCTGCATGCCCTGGGCTTTGAATTGATGACCCCCCGTGATCCGGCCCAGCGTGCAGGAAACATCTGCTTTATGACACCCCACATCAGTGAGATAATGGCGTGGCTGAGTGAGCGCAATATACGGGTTTGGGGTGCCTATGCCGGTGTCGGCCGCGTGAGGGCGTCGACCCACCTTTATAATTCGACCGAAGATGTCGAGCGACTTTTGAAAGCCCTGGAAGAATTGCCTGTCTCTCTGAAAGCAAAGTAAAACGAAAGACCAGACTTGAAACAGCAGGAGGAAAAATGTCAGATCTTAAATTGCTTCCCATTCACGATTGGCTGGTGGATTTGCGAAGGGAATTACACCAAATTCCAGAGCTTTGCTATCAGGAAGAAAAGACGGCGGCGAAAATCTGTCAGGTTCTGGATCAACTGAAAATCCCTTATCAAACACAAGTGGGAAAAACGGGTGTGGTGGCCAGATTAAAGTCCCAAAATGAAGGACCGGTGGTTGCCTACCGGGCAGACATGGATGCCCTGCCCCTGGAGGAATCCAATGATGTTGCTTATAAATCTCAGCACCCGGGGATGATGCATGCCTGCGGCCATGACGGGCATGTGACCATCGCACTGGGGATCATCCACTGGCTGCAGCAACAAAATTGGCCCCAGAAAGGCAGCGGGGAGATTCTGTTTTTTTTCCAGCCCGCCGAAGAAGGCGGCGCAGGGGCCAAGGCCATGCTGGAGACCGGGCTGTTTGATTCAGAGCCGGTATCCGCCATTTTCGCCGGACACATGAATCCGGAGCTGCCCGTGGGACGACTGGAGCTCATCTACGGAACCGCCCATGCGGCTGCCGACACATTGAAAATACAAATTACGGGCAAAGGCGGCCACGGCGCGTCACCGCATCTGTGCATCGACCCGATTGTTGCCGGTGCTCATCTGGTTACCCAGCTACAGATGTTTGTCAGCCGCAATCTGGCGCCGCTGGAAAGTGCGGTCCTGTCAATCTGTGAATTTCATGCCGGTACTGCTGAAAACATTATTCCACAAGAAGCCAAACTTTGTGGAACTCTGCGAACCCTGTCGCCGGAGGTGAAATCACTGGCCATGGGGCGAATCGATGAAATGGTCCGGGGCTTGGAGCCTGCATTCGGGGTGACGGCAACCTTTGAGTGCATTGATGGATATCCCGAACACGTCAATGATACCGGACTGGTGGACTTTATGAAAGCATTTACTGAAGAGACCCTGGGCGTCGACGCCGTCCATATCGGTGGCCCGCGAATGGGTGCAGAGGATTTCTCCTATTTCTGTCAGAAATGGCCGGGGGTCATGCTGGGAATCGGCTGTCATGATCCGGCCAAAGGTTTCCAATTCTCTTTGCATTCTCCCTATTTTGAGATGGACGAAAGGGCACTGGATGTGGGGGTCCTGCTTTTCGGGCACGCCCTGGTTCGCCATCTGGAAACGTCACGATAAAATATCAAGCACTAAAGAAATAATTCTGTCGGCCGATATCAAAATATGGAAGACCGCACCGAAGATAGAATCCGGAAACGACACACCAGAACATCTAACATATTTTGGAGATCGACCGTCATGCAAATCGTATTGAAGTTTAATAATTCAGTGGTAAGACAGATAGAATGTGATAAAAAAGAGGTCACCATCGGCCGGGATCCCGAAACGGATATTCAAATTGATAATATTTCGGTCTCGCGTGTGCATGCCAAGATCATAGAAGGACCAAACTATTACTTGCTGGAAGATCTGGACAGCACCAATGGTACGTTTGTAAACGGAAAAAGGGTAAACAAAAAATACATAAAAGCAGATGATGAAATCACCATCGGCAAGCATATCCTGATGATTGATATCGAAAATTTTCAGAAAAAAAATAAGGTCTGGAGCAGCAGCCAAACCGATCGCACTTACAAACTTAGTGCTTTCCCGCACAAATAGTAACGGTTTTAAAATAGATCGGATGGCAGCGGTAGCCCTTATAGGAAATTCCAAGCACCCCGCCAGAAAGATGTCGGGCAGGCAAGTCCTAAAGCACCAAATTGCAATACCCAAATAACAAATATCCAAATCTCAAGCACCAATAATCCAACCAGGTCATTCCGGCGAAAGCCGGGATCCAATAAATTCAGCATGTTCTGGATACCGGATCGGGCCTGCCCTCAACTTGATTGGGGGTCCGGCATGACGATTCGGGGACCTCTTCCGAGACCATGAATGTTCAAACGTTTTAGATTTTGAATTTTGGTCATTGGGATTTATTTGGAATTTGCCTGCCCGCCATCTTTCTGGCGGGGTGCTTGAAATTTGGAATTTAATCCATTTAATTCCGCAGAATAAAGTACTTTTAAATCAATCCGAGTTTTTTGGTTCCAACCCTAGCTTTCTGTGCCTTCCATAGGCCGCAGCAAGGTCATTAAGACAAAGCCTATCCCCGCCAATCCACTCAGCAGGAGAAAAACCATCTGGTAGCTTCCGGTCATATCGAAGGTATGTCCGGCCAGCAAAGGGCCGATCGCACCGCCAATCGTGCCGCTGAACAGGACGATACCGAAAAGCAGCCCGTGTGAACCGGTTCCGAAAAACTCCGCCAGCGTGGGAGACACCGCGGTGAAAAAGCTGCCGTGGGCAAGGCCGTAAATCACGGCAAAAAGAAACAGCATCCACGCCTCACGGGCCATCTGTAACCAGATAAAACCACAGAAAAATATACTGAAACAGATAATCAATGAGCGTTTCCCGCCGATCCTGTCGATTGCCACGCCCATTACAAACCGACCCAGCATGCTCACCCCTCCAAATGTTGACTGGACAGCCACCGCAGTTGCCAGAGACAGACCCAAGTCGGTTGCGTGCGGCACTATGTGTACAATGATGGTGAATATGCAGGAGAAGGCCACAAGCTCCGCAATGCAAATAATCCAGAACTGTGGCTTGCGGACAGCCGCGCTCAGGGGCATATCCCCTCCCCCGGGCCCGTTGCCGGCCTCGCCAGGTGCATGGCTGCCGCCATCGGCCAGCAGTCCGATGCTTTGCGGATCCCGGCGCAATACCTGGGCTGCGGCCACGAGC
>JASFPE010000286.1:0-7636 GCA_050116155.1 Desulfobacterales bacterium | reverse complement strand
GTAGTGGGTGTTTACCTGGCGATCGATTTTTTTCAAAAAATAGATAATTTCATGTTAGCCGATATTCCGCTTGCGCGAATGATCACTTATTTTATGTTAAAATTACCGCTGGTTGTATCCCAAATCATGCCGGTTTGCATCCTGCTAGGCGTTTTAATTGCATTTGGCTTGATGAACAAGAACAATGAAATCATCGCTTTAAAATGTGGCGGGGTAAGTGTCTATTATCTGCTGCGACCGGTTCTGGTTATTGGCATTGTATTCAGCATCTTTCAATTCCTTTTGTCGGAAGCGATTGTGCCGGTGACGATAACCAAGGCCCATACAATCTGGCTGTCAGAGGTCAAAAAAAAGACATTGTCAACATACAGGCAAAAGAACATATGGATAAAAGGTAACCGATCCATTTACTTTATTAATTATTACAATCCCCAGAAAAATATGATTTCAGGGATTTCCCTGAATTATTTTGACAATGACTTTAGACTGATCAAACGCGTTGATGCCAAAGAAGGGATTTATAAGGAAGGAAAATGGGTTCTCTTTAATCTTATGGAGCAGGTGCTAGATGGAAAGGACCGGGAGTATAGAGTTTCGTTTTTTGATGAACGGGTTGCCCAGGTGGATTTTGTGCCTCAGGATCTCAAGCATTTTGTGAAGAAGTCCGAGGAGATGAGTGCAACCGAACTCTTTGAGTATATTCAAGATGTCGAAAGCGAGGGCTACGATGCGACGGCATACCGGGTAGATTTTCATGCCAAATTCGCCATTCCCCTGGTCTGTGTGATAATGTGCATTATCGGCACGGGTATTGCCGTAAAACGAAGAATTAAGGAGGGTCTATCGATAAGCATCGCCTTCGGCGGTGGCATGATATTTCTTTACTATGTTTCTTATAGTTTTTGTTTGTCGCTGGGCTATGGCGAATTGCTGCCTCCGATCCTTGCGACCTGGATCTCAAATGTCATATTCGCTTGCTTGGGCATCGTCAATCTCATCAATGCGGAATAATTCTTTGTGTTGTGTCCCACATGTAATTTGCAAAACTCGGGCTGACTTAATAGTACTTTTTTTCCAGAATGAATTTGGCTAAATCCCAAATTACAAGCACCAAATTACAAATAAATCTCAAATTCCAATATTCAATAACCAAAACAGCACAATCACCAAAATTTAATCCACCTCCGCCGGATCAAATGTTTTGAACATTGAATATTGGAATTTGGATATTGTTTGGAATTTGTGATTTGGTGCTTGGAATTTTTTATATACAAGGTCTCAACTCGATTTAATAGTCCATTCGACTTCTTTATGTATTTGTGGGACACAAGACGAGATAGCTCAATAAATGGGTCTGTTAAGAAATAAAATTGAATCCACAATGAAAAGTGGAACCGAAACACCGATAGTCTCTTTTGCGTCTATTCTGTATATGATTTCAATTGGTTATGGTGGCATCCAAAGGCTAAGGGGGATGCTGTACGGAAAAAATATCCTTAAATCCCGCAGGTTGCCATGTAAAGTTGTTTCCATCGGCAATATCGCCGTTGGCGGTACCGGTAAAACTCCCATGACGATTGATGTGGCCAACCGCATCAAAGCGCTTGGATACACGGTGGTCGTCATTAGCAGGGGGTATAAGGGAGAGGCAGAAAAGAAAGAAGCGCTGGTTAGTGATGGAAAGACAATTTTTCTAGGATCCGAGATTGCTGGAGATGAACCCTTCATGCTGGCCTGCCGGCTGCAGGGAATGCCGGTGATTGTCGGGCGGGACCGATTTGCCGCCGGCATGCTTGCCGTAAAACATTTTCACCCAGAGGTCGTCGTACTCGATGACGGCTTTCAACATCTGAGGTTGGCCCGAGACATGGATTTTGTTTTGCTGGATTATATCCGGCCATTTGGAAATTCCCACCTTCTTCCCAGAGGAATACTCAGGGAACCCATTGCGGCACTTTATCGCAGTGATGCATGCATTTTGACACGCACCAATATGGATTCGTCATCAGCCCCGGGTTCAGTCGTCGATCGATTACAGGCGGAAGTACCGCAATGTCCTGTTTTTTCATCTTCGCATACACCATATTACTACGCCATACCCGCAGCAACCAAAGCACCGTTTGATCAGTTATCCAGACAACCATCTGCTGATGATTTTACTTTTTTGACAGGCCGCACGGTGATGGCATTTTCAGGAATTGCCCGAAATGATGATTTTCGGCAAACGATTGAGGCCTTAAATTGTAAAGCAACAGGGTTTTTGGAATTTCGCGATCATCATCGGTATTCGGAAACTGATATTACCAGAATCATCCAGGCAGCAAAAAAGATAACGGCTGAAATACTGATAACCACCGAAAAAGACTATGCCCGAATCGCAGCTGAAACGGTTTGGCCGCTTGACCTTATCGTCATCGGTGTCAAGATTTCTTTTGGAGAAGACGAGCGCAGGTTTGATGATTTCCTAAAGAAGCGTCTGGCAGATTAAATATTGATCTGCCTGCGGCAGAAAAAAATAATTGAAGATTGAATATTGAAGAATGAATATTTGTGGATGTCGCTACGCTCCGTCATTTTTATGATCGTTTTTCTTTATAAATGATCCGCAGGAGGCGGACCTTAAATATTCAATATTCAGTCTTCAATCTTCAATTCCGGTTTAGGCCTCGGTGGTAAAATAGTCCGAAATTACTCCCATAAACCGGTTATACTTTATGGCATAATGACTGAGCCCCCGCCGGACAAAGTCGGCCGAAATTTTTTTGTCTTCTGCCAAAATGCCATCTGCTTTTTGACGCCAGGTATTTGCATCCATGGCGCTAATCTCCTCGATTTTTTGGCGATAAAAATCTGCTACTGGCAATTCTGAATAGGCATTGACAAACCAGGGCAGGGCGCGTCCAACCTTTTCAAGGAACAGGTTGTGTTCGGCACCAAAATTTAAACACGACGCATCGGTGAAGTTTTCCATTTGTTCCATTTTATTGAAGTCGATAAAGTTGTCTTTTTTGCTTATTTCATATGCCTGTGTTCCGGGAAACGGGAAAAAGAAGGACCAGCGGTACCTTCCCGGCAGAGCGTCGGCCATTAATTTAATGGTTGCCATGACATCTTCACGGGTTTCATGCGGCAGCCCGATCATTAAAAAAACAGACGTATGCAAACCGGCGTTTTTCGCAATCTGGATGGCCTCAATGATCTTGGCGTTGCTCATATGGCGGTTCATGATTTGTTTGCGAATACGGCTACTCCCACTTTCTACCCCAAACTTGACAATTTTGCAGTTGGCATCTGCCAGGCTTGCGGCGCGCTGCGCCTCAAAAAAGCCAACGTGGGCATTGACGACAAAAGGAAGCTGACTGACATCTTTGTAAGCCTCACAGAATTCTCTGACATAGTCTTTGTAGTAGGTGAAAAGGTCATCGTCAAAAATAAACATTTTAATATTGCGGTAGTTGTCGAAAAGATATTTGATCTCATCGATGATGTGTTGCACATTAAAATGTCTGATGTAATTCAGTTCATTGAAACTGCAGTTCAGATCGTTGCGGTAATTCATGACCATATGGTGATTAAAACAATAGGTGCAGGAAAATGGACAACCCCTGGAACCCATTAATCCAACCCAGCCATTTTTAGCATCGATAATTTTTTGAAAATCAAAGATTTCATAATCTTTAAACGGAAGCTTGTTTAGATCGGGTAATGCACGGACCGGGTTGATATGCATTTCACCGTTTTGAATATAACCTAAATTTTTCACATCCGAGATGTCCTCCTTTTTGGATAGTTTTTCAACGAAATCCGGCAGTGCATCTTCGGATTCTCCGCGCATGATATAGTCGAAAAGGCCTGTTTCCAATATCTCATCAGGTGCAGCCAGGGCGTGAATTCCGCCACAAATCAGGGGTGCATTAGTGGCGGCGCGCGCCCAGGCGGCCAGTTTTTTCGTGTAGGTCCATTGATTCGTAACCACTGAAAAACCCACTAAATCCGGATTTTCATGTTGAATCATCGCTCTAAAGTCTTGCTTAGAGGGTAATTGAGAAATATCTTCACACAGCTGCAGCAACGCCACCTGGTGTCCGGCCTTTTTAAGAACTGCAGAAAGATGGGAAATACCGTAATTGAATCCCAGTTGTGAGCCCGCATTTGGGTATATAAATACAATTTTCATTGGGTTTGGATACTTCTTTCGTTCATGATTCGAATAATGATGTCGTTAATATTTACAGCTTTGGGATCATTTAAGGTGTCCACATGGACAATCTTGCAGCTGTTTTGCCCGAAAGCACTCCAGCGTCGCAAAAACCGCATGTTGTTGGAGCCGGCGAAGATAGTCAGACACGGTGTTTCAACAGCAGCGGCGATGTGTTGACCGGCTGAGTCATAGCCGATATATTCATCACTTTGGGCGATGACGGCCGCAATCTCTCCGATTCGGGTTTCAAGGCCGACAACGCCTTCGGTGATATCCACATCTGGAATTGCGTCCAATTTGGCATTGCAGACTGCATAGCTTTTCTTTTTGACAAAAAGCATGAGTGAATTCGTTTGGTTGAGCTCCTCATCTCCGGAGCCTCTATCCAGCAGAATTATTGTCTGCGGTTCTTGTAGAAGGGTCAGCAAAAGCCGACGCTCGAATTGCGTGCCAACCGTTTTGCGGGGATTTCCACCAACACCAAAATTCACGGCGATAATCCGATGGGCTCCGTTTTGTCTTAATCTGTTGCACAGGTTCCGGGCCGAGCGAATATATTCTTGCTGGGACCATACCTTGGAGTAACAGAAGTCATCGACACCAGTCATCTGATTGAGCCAGGAGTTTGTCAGTTCAGCCATAGACATGCGGCTGTTTAAGGAAACATCGGAGCGACTGTCGAAAAAATAGTATTGATCTGAAGAGATTAGCGGAAGTACGCCGAGTTGTGAAAGGCGTGAATCGGGATCCACCAGAATCGCCTGGTCGGAAGCATAGGAGCTTAATTCATTCTGAATAATCTCCAGCACATGATGCCAGCTGGCCAAACGTTCCAGCAGGCCCCCCTTGCGGTTATAATCCACAGTTCGAATTTTGATTTGTGAATTGCCGCCATAGATATCCTTTAATTTGACACTGCCGATAAGTACAATTTCTGTATCCGGAAACAATCGTGCTAATCGCTGAAAGATAATACTGGTGATGGCAACATCGGCGCCAATGGTTACCCGTGATAGTAAAATTATTTTTTTTATAGGTTGTCGCGGCGATAATTGCTTTGCGGAGGTCCGAATTTTCTGAATACGCATGAGAAGGTCTTTGCTGGAGTGTAGTCCAAAATTGTTCAAACAGCGATTGAGTTTGGCTCCTGCCGAAAGTCCACGGCAAAATGAGATAACCTGGGTCATTACCCGATTATAGGTTTCCGTTTGTAACTCTTCAAAATCATCGCACAGGCTTTCGATAATAATGGAAAAAAGTGCCTGGGCGGAAATGCCGTTGAGCAGCGGATCCTCCCAGAAGGTGGTCATCTCACAGAGCAAATCAATATAATCCGCTTCGTAATGACAGTCCTTAAGATAGGCATCCATAAAGGAATAGGCGATTTGACAGGACAGGTGTCTGATTTGCTTTTCTCCGGCGGGCCCGGATTTGAGATCTGACCATTTATCCCGATAAAAAGAAGATTTCATTGGCTAGACGAATTCCTTTAGCAATTTTTCACTACCCTTTAACACATCATCGGGTTTTATTCCAACCATGCATTCATGATCCATAGAACAGGTCTTTTCGTGACATGGCGAGCAATCCAGTTCCTGACGCAAGACAAGTGTTTGCTCCAGATTTGTACCTGTATAGCGCGGATCGGTAGGCCCCATGATGACGATTACCGGGACATTAAAAGCGACGGCATAATGGCGGGGACCGGTATCGTTGGTCACCAACAACTGGCAACGTTTAATCAACGGCTTCAAAAGCGCAAGATCAACCCTGTCCGGCCCGGTATCAATAATTGTGGCCTTGCTGGTTTCAGCTATGGTCCGGCCGAGGTCTTCTTCGCCGGGACCGATAAATAAAAGTAGTTTACAATCCCATCTTTTCGCAAGTAAATCGGCCAGGCTCGCAAAATAGTGAGGTGGCCAACATTTGGAAGAGCCAAATTTTGCTCCGGGATTCAGCCCGATAACCATATCATTGGGTGTGATACCATAGTGTTTAAGCAGTTTTTCCCCTTGCTCTGTCAGGGCTTCGGATAAGAACAAACGCGGTCTGGCAGACTCCGGAATTTTTAACTGCAGCCAGCGGCATATTTCTAAATAATAGTCTCGCATGGCAACAGGTATAATATCGTGGTTATTGCGTTTGGGACGCGGGCCGCCGCTCAGGAAAACGGACCGACCTTCACGGCGGTAACCGTAGATGTGTTTCGATCCGCCCAGACGGGCAATCATTGCAGAGCGAAAAGAATTCGGTAATACAATGGTCAGATCCGGCTTGAGCTTGCGAATCGTTGTGATGAGCTTTAAGAAGCCTTTGACGGTTTTATCGTTACAATTGACAAGGTTGTCAAACCAGGGCCCGTCTTCAATAACACCTTTGGCATACGGGCGGATCAATCCGGTGATATTTGCCTTCGGAAAATTTTGCCGCAGGCAATCAAAGGTGGGGGTAGCCATCACAACATCTCCGACCCAGTTCGGACAAAGGACCAAAATGTTGCGAGGGGATATTTTGCGAGGATCGTTCAACTGTCACTTCTGGCTGCTGCATGAAAAAGCAGCGTTTTGATATGGTTCCGTTATTCGTATGCGGCGTCCTTTTTGACGGGCACTATAAATATTGTCTGAGGGAGTGTCAATCGATAAATCAATTGGTCTGCCGGCTATTTAGACCGGAACCCAGCGCGACAGATAATTTTTCCATAATGTCGTCTACACCGATGGTTTGCATGCATCGCTTGGTATGCTCCGGACATTGTTTCTTGTAACAGGGAATGCAATTGAGGTCTGCCTGAACCACAAGATGTTCACAGCCATATGGGGCGGTCCGTTTGGGGGAGGTTGGGCCAAATAGCGCTACGTAAGGCGTGCCGACTGCTGCTGCCAGATGACCGGGACCGGAGTCTGGTCCGATTGCTGCCGCTGCGAGTTTTAGCACGGCGGTCAATTCGGATAGGGAGGTCTTGCCCACAAGATTTATAATGTCTTTCATTTTCACGTTTTCGGATATTTTTTGTGCATCCGCTGCCTGAGATCGGTCACCAATCAGCGCGACCTGTAGGTCTGGGGTGGTCGTCATTCGTTGTACCAGCTGTATATATCCATCAACGAACCAATTTTTGGATTCCCAACGGGATCCCAAAAGCACGGCCACCAGAGGATGTCGCAATTCAGAAAGCCCGTTTGGTAAATACTGATGGGCTTGGAATTGTGAGAAACCGAAATCCACATCCACCGGTTCAGGAATACCAAGATGATCCAAAAATTTAAAGTAGTGTTGAAGTTTCGGCACTTTTTCACTGAAATAATCGATATGCTCGTTATTGAATATCCAGTTGGATTCTTTTGCATTCTTACGATGAAATCCAATCCGCCGTGTGCCGTTTGAAAGGCGTGCAAAAAAACCACTTTTCAAGTGTCGCTGTAAATCAAGGGT
>JASFPE010000285.1:0-7640 GCA_050116155.1 Desulfobacterales bacterium | reverse complement strand
GGCAGCTCGCTGATTTGGATACCAGGATTATTCATGGCTTCTAATTGACATCCGGCTCTCGAATTGTCAAGCTGGTTATCGTCGCATCGCCAAACACAATCCATCATGTTCCGGAGAATGGAAAGGTAAATAGGCAAAAAAAGAAACCGATCTCCACTGTTTGCTATTAGCGATGGTTTGATTGAACGGATCGGCGTCCTTGAAACCGATGTTGTCGGCAAATAGCAATCCGCCGGTTTTTAACAGGTTTTCACAATAGGGCAGTGCGCGGATATAATCTTTTTTTTCAATGTCCATGAAAATGAAATCGTATTCATCCGTTGATCTGGACAGTTCTGCCATTGCATCGCCAAATCGAATCTCGACATGTTTTTCCAGGCCTGCTTTTTGAAAATTTTGTTGAGCTCTGGCCGCCATCTCTTGGTCATTTTCAAGCGTAACCACTTTGCCGTCGAAGGTTTTGCAGGCCCTGGCCAGAAAAATAGCGGAGTATCCGGTTGCCGTGCCCAGCTCTAAAATTCGTTTCGCCTGGGTTATGCAAGCCAGCAGAAACAGCAATTGTCCAACAACCGGGCCCACTATAGGTATGTTTTCGTTCCGTGCTTCTTCTTCTAGCTTGATCAGCAACGAATCCCTAGCCGGAACCTGCTTGCTGAAATAGGTTTCGGGATTATCAACCATTCCTGACATTTGTGGCCTCCCTAAAAATAGACGCGGTATATTCGGTCAAAATAAATCCAATTGATCTGTCTGGACCTCATCAATATGCCTGTTGAAAATTTCGACTTGCTTTTTCAGTGCATCCACCGCTTCGAGATGGTTGAGTTTCCATTGGTACAATGCGCCCTGCAAGTTCCGACTCTCCTCTTGCAGGGCTTCCATTATCTGGGGTTTGGCTGGTTCCCACAGCAGATGGGCTTCTTCAACCGGCAGGCCTATTTTGTGGAAATGCCACTGGCAATGTTTCTGCCACCATTTTGATTCAGTTTCGGCGTTGGTTTTTGCACCTTCAAAATAAAAGCTGGTCCATTCTAATTGAGGCAGCGGAATATGTAAATCCCTGGCAATATCTCGAAATACCCGGTTGCCTTCCGCGGTGTGGCTATCAAAAGCCACCCAAAACGGAAAATGCTGTTCGGTTAATTTCTCCAATTTTATGGGTGGCCATTCATCTGCAACCGCCAGATAAGACGCGGCTTGCAATACGGCACAGTCCTGTGGAGATCCGGCATTTCTGTATTTTATAGCATTTTTGATCAAGTCGGCCTGTTGACCGGTCGATTTTTGAGAGTCTATCCATTTCCAGAAATCCTTCGGTCGCGCAATGGCATGTGCCACGATCTTGACGTGCGTATCATCCTGGCTTCCGTTTAGAACGGATCGTTCACGATCGTATAAGGCAAACGCCAGATATCCGAGCCCGGTAGCATCTCTTGCTTTTGTGGATTGGGCCACCTTGATTAATGCCGCTACTTTGCTGTGGAATTTTTTATTGAATTTCAAGTGTGCCCCCAAAGGCCAACACTCCTCAAAGGCTATGATGGCCGCGCGGGATGTAAACCAGTTCCTTTCTTTTAGGCCTAAACTTTTGAGCAAAGCACTGACCGTATAAATAAGTTCGACGTGCCCTCGACGTACCGCCTTCTGTAACAATGAGCGGTAGCGAGCATCAATGCCTGTTTTTTTCTTAAATTTCACAAAATTCGGACCTTGATGACTTATCTGACACTACCTCGAAAGCCAGGAGGCTCCGGTGTGAATACCGCAACACCATTGTTTTCTTCTATGATTACGGTTGTCCACTGCTTGCTGGAATACCACACTCCCAGGCGGTTACCCTTATGGTCCAAAATAATTGATCCATAAGGTGGGTATCCATATATCGGCTCCATTTGAAACACCCAACTTCTCAGCAGTTGGGGAGTGGGGTTGACTTGCTTCCACAATTCTTCACGTAGGGTATAGTTTTTATGGATTCCGATGATCGCATAGGGGATATTTCCCCAGGCGCTGATATAATACTTATGGTTGGGAAGAATTTGATATGTTTCAAAAATTTGGGAGACCTCAGCGTCTCGTTGAAGCTTTCCGAATTTCATACCCAGGATCTCGACCGCCGATGCCGATGGGATCAAGAACGGCAGGAATATCAAAACAAACATCGGTACAGCAATTTTTTTAAAAGGAATTCCACATCTTTTCATTGCGCTCCCTCCAGAATGAATGCCGAATTTAGTGGCATCACTTGACTTCGATCGCTCCTGCTTCAGCCGGATCGGAATTTCTCATGTTCATAACACATTCAAAAGTCCTTTTAAAACACAAATAAGGAGATAATATAGTATTCGTGGAGTTTATTGTGAAGGGCGCCAATAAGAATCGTGCACGTATGGCGATTGATTAAGATATAAATTTCTGGCAGTCTGTCCGATAAACTGGATAAACTTATAGGGATGGCCTGCTCAGGAACTTAGGGCATCCTGCGCGCTTTTCGATTGTGAGATCATATAGTCCAGGAACTTTTCCTTACATTCCTTTTTGGCAAGTACCACAAGATTTGCAAAGGTAATGGTGCGCAAGCGCTCAAATATCGCCTGGGAGGCCTCCATCCATAGATAGCGGGTTATACACTGCTCCACTCGGTCGCAGCTACCTGGATTTTCCGAACACTGGGTAAGGCTGGCGCCACCCTCAAGCAGGGCGACGATTTCACCCACCGTAATTTCTTCCGGAGGCTTATTCAATATGTGTCCACCCTTGGCTCCGCGAAAACTTTTGATATAATTGGCTTTTTTTAGTGGTCGGATGATCTGCTCCAGATATTTCAGAGAAATATTCTGGCGTCTGGCAATATCGCCCAGTTGAACGGGTACGCCATTGTAGTGTTGGGCCATATCCAATATCAAACGGGTACCGTATCTGCTTCGAGTGGATAATTTCATTTTAGCTCTCCAAATCCTCAAAAAAATAGACGTTTTCCAAGATGAATCCGGAAGCCCCTAAAAAATTCCATGTTTTCAGGTGGTGCTAAAGATCTTGGAAAATTTTATTATATAATTGCCGACTAGGGTATAGAAATAATACCATGCAGTCAAGATAGAAATTACTTTTTTAAACCTGAAATAAAGTCTCTGACAGACTGAAACAACGGTTTGGTAATGTGAACCTTTAGAAAGAGATCTCCCGGCGCTCCTCCACCTTTGCCTTCTTCACCCATTCCGGCCAATCGGATTTTTTGTCCCTCTTTTACGCCCGGTGGGATTTTAACGACCAGTTTTTTAGCCTTTTTCTTCAAATAATAAGCGTAAGGACCACCCTCACTGGCCTGCTGGGGGCTCAGATAAATGACCCCATTAATATCGGCGCCGTTTTCGGGTAATTCAAAACCGCTGAATTTTTTAAACAGGTATTTATAAATTTTCCCCACGTTTCCCTGGAAAGGGAACTGCGGCGGTTGCTTGCCTCTTTTCCCGGAGGGATCGGTAAACACCCAGCCTTTGGCGAAAACTCCAGGTTTTCTGAAATTAAAGTGCTGGTAGCCCTGGCCGTAAAATTCCCTGAATACGTCCTCGGAACCTCTGAATCCGAATGCGCGGGCCATTTGCTCAAAAATGTGGTTGATATCCGATCCACTGAAAATATCCTGTTCCGAGTATGCCTGCCGAAACTGCCCATATGCGGAAGTACCAAATTGCTTTTTGAGCATGTCATATTCGCTGCGTTTTTCAGGGTTTGACAAAACGGCATAGGCTTCATTGACCCATTTCATTTTTTCAACCGCCTCCGGATTCGCCTCATTTCGATCCGGATGATACTGGAAAGCCAGTTTGCGGTAGGCTTCTTTGATCTGCTTTCCATCGGCATTCTGGTCGACGCCTAAAATTTTATAATAATCCTTTTGGGTCATTTTATATGTAATTTCCTAAGACGCTTTATCAAGTTTCCGGTTGGCCCGTTACCCGTTTAGCCCGTTACAAATATTGATTATATCCGATTTAAACTGGCTAACGGGCTCAACCGGCCAACTTATTCGTTTCTGCATCCTGCCTTTCTTTTACCAAGTATATGCTGGGCAGACTGACGAGGGTCACCAGACCTTTGACAATGACATTGGCAAAGAAAATTGACCATACCACAGAATGGGGCAGAGCAAAACCAAAAGCCCCCCAGCAAAAAATCAGGCTGTCTATGGGGATACTGACCCCGTTGCTGATCATAACCCGCGCCCATTGATACCGTCTGGTGATCCGGCTGACCCAAAAATGGTAAACTTCCGTGTCAATCAACTCCGCAATAACTTCGGCTATAATGCTGGCCATCACGATTCGCCATACCGGGCCAAGAATCGCAGCAAATTCGTTGCCCAACCCCCAGTTCGAGTCCTGAGGAAGCCATGCGGCAAACTGAAAGAACAGCGCCATGAACAGATTAATGCCGGCTGCCACGATGATCACCGTGCGAGCGGCCTGCTTGCCCAGACGTTTGTGTACCAGGTCTCGCAGGGTGAATGTGATCGGATAGATAAATGTTCCGGCATCAATACTGAAACCGGCAATCAATGCGATTTTCAGACTGGCGATATCGGAAAGCATCTGCGCCGCAATATACACCGAAACCACCACAATTCCGGCGGTGGATAGATTTTTGATATATTTTGGGTTGGAGGAAACTATCATTTTCAACTTTGAAGTATTGAATGATTACCTCACGCCAAGCCGCCAAGTTCGCAAAGAAAAATATGAAAAATGGTGGTTACATTCCATGGCCAATAAGGCAAAAAAATCAGGATACTAAACGATTTACAAAAAGCTTTCATCATGCAATCATAGGTCATTACAAATTTAGCCAAACAAAAAAATAAATATACACTATCCTGAAATGCAAAAGCAAAGATTTCCTCAAAAAGTACAGAAATTACGTGAACCAGACAGGATCGAAGATTTAGAAATTGAGCGTGTAGTCAAGTTATCTGCTCCGAGCGATGGTTATAAAAATGTGCTGGATATAGGCACTGGCAGCGGTCTGTTTGCCGAAGTTTTTTCCTCACCTGCCCTTTGCGTTACAGGCGTTGATAACGATCCTGAAATGGTCGCGGCGGCAAAGATGCTTGTACCCGATGCCTTCTTTCTAATGGCAGCTGCAGAGGCGCTTCCTTTTTTAGCGAATTCGTTTAATCTGGTCTTCTTTGGCCTCGTCCTGCACGAAATCGATAATCGGCTTGAAGCTTTACAGGAAGCGCTGCGAGTTGCACAGCAACGAGTCGTTGTTCTGGAGTGGCCTTTCCCGCGCCAACATGAGAGCCCACCGAAGGCTCGCCGGTTTACGCCAGAGGAGGTGAGAGAATTATCACAAAAGGCAGGATTTCATCACATCGATATCTTTCAACTCAGGCACTTTTTACTGTACCGCATGGATCTATAGAATCCGCCGTGGGCTCATCGCTTTTTACCAGCCAGACGATCATGAAATACCTACAATAATTTAGTTGCTAAATTTAATTCTCTAGATTATAGGCTTAGTTAAAATACCCATTGACATTTAAAGCTTCCATCGCTTGATAAACAAAAGGCCGGTTAACGTAAAATGAACATTAATGTTCAATTCCTTCGAATTCCGGCTAGATAGTCCTTCGATGAGAGAGGGTTGCATTATAAGGTTGTCGATACGAATATGACAGCAACCGCTAGGACAATAACTCTCACCTTACCTTCTAACCGTCTGATTTAGTTGGCATGAACTTATAGCAGAGTTACTTTAGCTCTGTTATTTCTAATTCATATGATAAGTAAATAATCATCCTTAACGTCAGACTGGTTTCACATATTTGTTAATGTCAATTCAGTAATTTGGCCGCAATAAGTAGCAGGCTGAATATTTTTTAATCCAAATCAGGAGGTGCAATAATGAGCGAACGAAAAATTGGAAGACGCCAGTTTTTAAAAGAAACCGGAGCCTTGGTGGGGGGTTCTCTGATTGCCGGTCCCGGTATGGTTTTTGCGCAAGGGCAGCCGGGCGCTAAGGTCGATTCGATGGAACTGATGACTACCACCGCTACCTTTGATCCCGTCAGGCCCGAATCGGCCCGGTTGATTTGCCAGGAGTTTGAAAAGTTGGGCTGGGATGTCGAACCATTGCCGATTGACTACAAACAAAACGTCCAGAAGGTGATTATGGAGCACGAATACGATATGTGGCTGGTGCGCTTCACCGGAGCGTCCATACGGATCGATCCGAATGTATTCATCTATCAGGTTCACCATTCCTCACAGTATAAAAAAGGCGGCTACAACTGGATCGGTTATTCCAATCCCGAGGTGGACAAGTTGGCCGAAGCCCAGCAAATCGAGATGGATGTCGACAAGCGGTGTGATCTTGTAAAAAAGGCTCAAGTGCTCATTCATGAAGAACAACCCGAAAACGTATTGGTCAATGCCAAAATGACCAATGCTTACCGGTCAGACCGTCTTAAAAATCTGACGCCGATGATGGGAGAGGGCATCGGGAGTTTCTGGTCAGACATCGATATGGAAGTCGTCCAGGGAGACGGCTACGTCCGAAGCGGTGTTACGGCTGCTCTAAAAAACCTCAATCCGATTGATGTGAAAGATGGCAAAGAGTTTAAGGAACTTCGTATGTTTTACGACCGTCTGTTCAGAATTGCCTCGGACGGCCAAGCCAAACCCTGGGCAGCCAAATCCTATAGCATTCCGGATCCCAGAACTATCGACATCACCATCCGCGAGGGCATGCTTTTCCATGACGGACAACCGGTAACGGCAGAAGATATTAAGTTTACCTTTGATTACCACGCCAAGTGGAAAGCGCCCTTTTTTGCCGCGGCGTTAAAGGATGTTGAAAGTGTTGCCGTCACAGGCAAACACTCTGTTCGTATAAAGCTCGTTAAACCTTCTGCGCCCTTCATTTCCAATGTACTGGCCGCCATCTTTATTATTCCGCAACACATCTGGAAAGATATCCCGGACAAAGTGAACGTCGATGATCCATTGAATTATCCCAACGAAAAGCCCATTGGCAGCGGGCCGTTCAAATTCGAGTATTGGGACCGAGGACGTGAGTTGAAGCTAAGTGCCTTTAAAGAGCATTTCCATCCGCCAAAATGCGCCGGCAACCTGATGATTGTATACGGGAGCCATGACGCTATGGCCGCGGCCATCGAAAAAGGCGAATGTGATCGAACCCGCTATATTCTAAAACCCAGCCTGATGGAAGATCTTGACAAGGTAAAGGGGTGTGTCGGGAAAGCTTACCCCAGCCATGGTTTTTATGATTTGAGCTACCACACCCGCCGGCCGCCGTTAAATGATCCGGTGTTCAGAAAAGCCATTGCCCATGTACTGCCGAAAGAATTGATTATAGAAGCCGTATTAGGCGGCCATGCGAGTCTGGGGGGTTCGGTCATCGCGCCGGCGAACGAATTTTGGCACAATCCGGCAGTCAAACCTTTTCCGACCGATATTCGGATCGCCAAAAAAATTCTGGCCGAAGCTGGATATACCTGGGACAACAAAGGCAAGCTGCATTACCCCAAGGCATAATCCTTTGGAGAAACCGCCAAGCAGGGAGGCGTTTTGCGCCTCCCTTTTAAAGGGTTGAACGATGCGAGAATTTATTATTCGAAG
>JASFPE010000284.1:0-7649 GCA_050116155.1 Desulfobacterales bacterium | reverse complement strand
GATCTCTTTCAAGAAATGGATATGGCTGCAAAACTGCATAAAGCCAACACTCTGAATCCCACCGTCCTGGACGCCAAAATGGTGCTTAAAATGGCAACCATTGATGCGGCCGGAGTGATCGGTCTCGATCATATGATCGGCTCTTTAGAAACAGGTAAACAAGCAGACCTTGTTATTCTCGACATTGTTAGCCCCCACCTGGTTCCAATGTATCACCCGGAATCTCATATAGTTTATGCGGCCAAGGGATCTGATGTCAGAGATGTGATGGTTGCCGGCAACATCCTCGTTCGAAACGGCAAACTGCTAGCGATGGATGTAGATGAAATTATCCACACTGTTAACGAAATAGCTGCGGATATAAAGGGTTCAAAGGTTCAGGGTTCAGAGGTTCAGAGTTCAAAGGTTCAAACGTCTTAAATAGAAGGTGTCAGGTTTCAGGTTTCAGGTGTCAGTAATCATTAAATTGAGGAATTACGAATTTAGGAATTCCTGAGTTTAAAAAAGATTAAATCCGAATTTTAATTCCTCAATTCCTGAATCCCTGAATCCCTGAATATCCCTCAATTTTTACAAGTCTTTCCTGACACCCGAAACCTGAAACCTGATACCAAATTGTGCTTGTAACCCGTAACGGAGAAGCTAGAAACTAAAACACTGAATAAGGTAAATAGACATGAACCTAAATGAGATCATCAAAGCTGCCCGGGGAGAAAAACCCGCCGACCTTTTGGTAACCAACGCCCGAAATATTAATGTCTTCACGGGAGAAATCATAACGGGCAGCTTTGCCGTATCTGAAGGATATTTTATCGGGTTCGGGGACTACACGGCAATCAAAACCATTGATGCCCGTAACCGTTTTGTCGCGCCCGGATTTATAGATCCCCATGTGCACATTGAAAGCTCAATGGCATGCCCCACAGAATTTGCCCGGGCTATTGTGGTGAACGGCACCACCTGTGTGGCGGCCGATCCCCATGAGATTGCAAATGTTATGGGGGTCGAAGGGATCAATTATATGTTGAAATCGGCTGAACATCAGCCCATGAATTTTTATTTTACCCTGTCCTCTTGCGTTCCGGCAACTGACATGGAGACATCCGGAGCCGTCATTACCGCCGCGGATCTCCGATCCTTTATCGGAAATGAAAAAATCGTGGCTTTGGCAGAGATGATGAACTACCCCGGGGTCATAACCGGAGATCCGGACGTTTTGGCTAAAATTCGAGCCGCTAAACGCCAAAACAAACCTGTTGATGGACATGCTCCCGGGCTCAGGGGGCGTGAACTTAACGCCTATCTTTCCGCCGGTGTGGGCAGCGACCATGAGTGCACCACGGTATCAGAGGCCCGGGAAAAGCTTGCGTCCGGCATGCACATCATGATCCGCCAGGGCACCGGTGCACGAAATCTTGAGGCCCTTCTTCCCATTATAAATACAAAAACCGCACGACGACTGATGTGGTGTACCGATGATCGACACCCCCATGATTTATTGGATGAGGGGCATATTGACGTCATTATTCGCGACGCCATCGGCGCGGGCCTCGATCCGGTAACGGCCATTCAAATGGCCACCATTAACCCGGCAGAATACTTCCGATTGGATCATCTCGGTGCCATTGCTCCGGGGAGACAGGCAGACTTTGTAATTGTTTCAGACCTCTCATCTTTGACTGTTGAGCAGGTTTACTGTCGCGGCATCAACGTTGCCGTAAATGGTGAGATGCAACCGGATATCGATAAACCAATACCGATCCCGTCGAGATCTTCCATGAACCTGAATCCCGCCGAAGTTGATTTTTCGATCCCGGCGGAGGGTAGACGTCTCAGAGTCATGGAAATTGTGCCGAATCAATTAATTACCAAACACGGCGTTGAAGATATATCTCCGGCCGATGGCCTGGCGGTCTCCAATCCTTCACAGGACTTACTCAAGATTGCTGTCGTTGAACGACATCGGGGTTCCGGAAATATCGGCAAAGCCTTTGTGAGAGGCTTGAACCTAAAGAAGGGGGCCATTGCCTCCAGTGTCGCCCACGATTCTCACAACATCGTGGTGGTCGGGACAACGGATGCCGACATGAAAGCTGCGGTGAAAGCGGTTGTCGATATGGACGGCGGTTTGGCAGCAATCGTGGACGATAAACCGGTGGCGACTTTGCCGCTACCGATCGCCGGCTTGATGTCTTTGGAACCCCTGGGAAAAATACGTGATCAGATGGATCGGCTCATCGAGGTCTCGCGTGATCTGGGTTCCACATTGAAAGATCCTTATATGACCCTTTCTTTTTTGGCCTTGCCGGTTATTCCAGAACTCAAAATCACCGACAAGGGGCTTGTTGATGTGAATCAGTTCAAAGTGGTCCCACTTTTTGTAGATACATAATACGAGGCATTAGTTACTGGTAATTGGTCAATAGTGTCTGTTTTTGTCAGGTTTCGGGTGTCAGGTGTCAGGTATATGGCGTGGGGCTTGGGGCATGGAGCATAGGGTTAAAGACCTTTCGAATTCGGAATGCGGAATGCGGAGGTCGAATTTAAAGACAGGGTTTAAGGTTCAGTGTTCAGAAGTTCTGGGTTTTAATATCTTTTAATTCCTGAATTCCTAAATTCCTAATTGCCTAGCCAGAATCCTTAATCCTTTTACCCCATGCCCCTTGCTCCATGCCCCATGCTTTTTACCTGACACCTAATTTTGTATATGTTTTTGAACCCTGAACCCTGAACCTTTAAACCTGAAAACTCGAGCCCAGAACCTTACACTTGTGAACCCCGAAACCCGAAGCCAGAGATGAGAGACAAGCAACCAGTTCCCTTGACACCCAATTGCCTTTAATCTATACTTTTGCGTATCATTGTCGATTCCAGCGTAAACGCCGGACTCAAACGGATCGTGGATGAGATGGATGTGAATTTTGCAATAAATTTATGATGTGGTGGATTTAGTCAATGAAATTATCAGAAATTGTAGATGCGTTGGATGCAAGCGTTCTTGTCGGAAAAAACCACCTGGAAAAAGAAATTGGTCGGTGTGGCGCCAGTGACTTGATGAGCGACATCCTTGCGGGGTTATCCGAGGGATGCATCTTGTTAACTGGACTGACTACCGTTCAGGTGATCCGAACCGCCATGGTGGCCGGCGTAGGGGCCGTGGTGTTTGTCAGGGGCAAAAAACCTCCCCAGGAGGTCATCGATTTGGCCGAGGCGCAGGATCTGCCATTGATATCGAGTCCGTATTCCATGTTTGTTTCCTGCGGTCGGTTGCATGCCTGCAATCTAACAGGACTCGACGGTAATCGCTGATATCGGATAACCCTACATGCTGAGAAGCTACAATGGCCGGACTTAAAAAAAGTTTTCCTATCAAATCCAGAGATTTCATCCGTGCGGGTGAGGCCTCAATCAACGTCCAGAATATTCTCAAATCAATGAATTTTGAGCCTAAATTGATTCGACGAATAGCAATATGCGGTTATGAAGGTGAAATGAATGCGGTCATGCATGGCGGAGATGGCTCCTTAAGCATTGAAATCGATTCAGACAAGCTGGTCTTGGAAATCAGCGATGACGGAAATGGCATCGAAGATATAGAGCTGGCCATGCAGGCCGGATATTCCACGGCCAACGATGAACATCGGGAAATGGGTTTCGGTGCCGGAATGGGACTGCCGAATATGAAAAAGAATTCAGATCAAATCGATGTTCAATCCCAAAAAGGTCAGGGCACGCAGGTGCGGATGACATTCCTTATCGATCAGGGAGGCGAAGCAACGTGAGAAGCAAACAACGAGACACGTGTTTTGTGCGCTTTGATGAAGGCCTGTGCACGGGCTGTGCATCGTGCTTAAGAGTCTGCCCAACCAAGGCCATTCGCATTAAAAGTAAAAAATCAATCCGTATCGTAAACCAGTGCATTGGGTGTGGAGAGTGTCTCCGAGCCTGCCCCGCTGGTGCGGTCAAAGCGGCAACCTCAGATTTAAAAAGTATTGGAAACAATCACGTTGCGGTGGCGTTGGTATCACCGGTTCTGTATGCCCAGTTCCCGGGTATCATGCCCAAAGATGTGCTTCATGGACTGCGGCAAATGGGATTTCAACACACCATTGATATGTCCTATTTTCTGGAGATGTTCCAGCTTGCAACCGAGGAGTTTATCAAGCGCAACCGCGAGACGCGCAACGCACCGTGGCCGCTGATTTCCCCGGTCTGTCCGGTGGTGGTGCGGCTGATCGCCTTTCAATTTCCGAGTCTGATGCCACATGTCCTGCCCGTGTTAAGGCCGGTTGCTTTGATGGCCAGAGAAATCAAGCGGCGCATTATTCCATTCTATATGGAAACCGGAGAGGACGTGGCCTTATATTATATCAATCCCTGCCCCACGAAAATGGACCCAGCCTGCCTGGAGACGGACAAGCAGCCCACCATACCTGAATTCGCAATGGGCATTAACGACATTTACCCGGAATTGGCCGGACACGTCCGGCGAATCAGAGAATCCGATGCGATTCCATTTTACCAGACACGCTTCGAATACGAAACCTGTGCCACCGGTAATGCCTCCATGTGGGCCATGTCCGGCGGAGAGATTGCCGACATGGATATTGAAAAGTCCTTGGCCGTTTCGGGGATCGAAGAAACCATTACCTATCTCCAGAAAATAGAAATGGGACTCTTTCAGGATATCGAATACATTGAATTCAGAACGTGTCGCGAAGGATGCCTTGGCGGAGTGTTGAATGTTGTAGATAAATATTTAGCCAAAAGTGCAGTTCAAAAAATGATTAAAATGTTCGGCCTCGGCAGACGCTTGCCGCGTGAAAAAATTCTGCGGCTTTACGAAAAAGGAGATTTTCAGACGGAAAACCGACCATCGCGCTTGTTGACCTTGTTTGGTGGTCAGAAGGAAGGGCTATCCATTGAGTCCATGCAAAAGGTCGAAAAATTGCTGGAAGTCATTGAAGGCAGAGATTGCGCCGCCTGTGGCGCACCGGATTGCCGGACGTTCGCCGAGGATGTGGTCCGCGGAAGTGCTTCCATGAAGGACTGTCTTTGGGTGCATGCCCAGGCGAAGAAAAAAAATAAATAACTTTCAGCAGGGTAACCCGGAAAGGAATCGTGTAAGATGCAGGTAAAAGATCTGGTAGAGCACTTTGGTTTAATGGTTGCAGCTGGAGCCAAAGGCCTCGAGCGGGAGGTTAAAGGCGGTTACTGCGGAGATTTGTTAAGTGAGATAATGGCAAACGCCCCTGAACGTTGTGTATGGCTGACGATTCAGGGGCATCAAAATATCGTGGCAGTAGCGGTATTACGTGAGATGGCGGCCATCATTATCACCGGGGGCCAAACTCCAGACGACGAAACGCTGCAAAAAGCGAATCAGGAAGATATCCCCTTACTTTTATGGCCGAAATCCGCCTATGAACTGGCCGGTTGTCTGCATGCCCTCGGAGTAGGTAGTCCCCAATCAGACCAGACATAACCTGTAAGAGCTGGCATTGAATATTGAAAATAGAATATTGAATATTTCAGGTTAAAGATTGCTCAAACAATTCAAAACCGACTTGCACATTCATACCTGTCTTTCGCCTTGCAGTGACTGGGATATGAGTCCCAAGAAAATCGTTCAGCGTAGTCTAGATAAAGGCCTTGACGTGATTGCGATCTGTGATCACAATACGGCCGAAAATGTCGGTGCAGTAATGAAGGCAGGCGAAAACCGGGAAATTTCGGTACTGCCGGGCATTGAAATTTGTTCAAAAGAAGAGGTTCACATCATAGCTCTTTTCGATAAACTCGACAGCACGTTGGCAATGCAGGATTATGTTTACGCAAATTTAACCGGAGACAACAACCCCGAGATATTCGGCTACCAGGTTGTTGCCAATGAACAAGATGAGGTGCTTGGCGAAAATCCACGCTTGCTCATTGGCGCCACCCAACTTGGAATTTATGATATTGTCGAAAAAACCCACAGCCTGGGAGGGCTCAGTTTGTCATCCCATGTGGATCGCACTGCGTATGGAATCATTGGCCAGCTGGGATTCATCCCCTCGGATCTGAAAATTGACGGCGTTGAAGTTTCTTATCGTGTCCCGCTCGATAAGGCCGTCAATGAAGTACCCGGCATTGGCAAACTGCCTTGCATGACCGCCTCTGATGCTCATTTTCTCGATGATATCGGCAAAGCCTGGACGATGTTTGTAATGGCAAAACCCACAACTAATGAGATTCGGCGGGCGTTGCGGGGTAAAGATGGGAGAAGGGTTAAGCTCTAATTGCGTGAACTATCTCTGCATATATTGGATATTGCCGAAAACGGGATCACTGCCGGAGCCGACTGCATCCATATTTTCATAAAGGAAACGCGTTCTGCAGATCGTTTAAAAATTGTGATTCGAGACAACGGCAGGGGATTGCCACCGGAAAAGCTTGATAAAATAACGGATCCGTTTGTCACCACCCGCACAACCCGCCGCGTGGGACTGGGACTGCCACTTCTGGCTGCCGCAGCCCGGCGATGTGACGGCAATCTTGAGGTGGATACGAAACCGGATGAGGGCACCGAGATTACAGCAACGTTTCAATACAGCCACATCGATCGTGCTCCAATGGGAGACATCGCCGCTACGATTACCACCTTGATTATGGGGAATCCGGACATAGATTTTGTGTATACGCATATTATCGATAGCAATGATTTTAGCCTGGACACCCGCGAGATCAAAAAAGAAATGCAGGATCTGTCGCTAGCAGATCCGGTGGTCATCCACCATTTGACGGATTCCATTCGCAGTTCACTGCGACAACTAGAACCTACCTCAAAAAAGTAGATAAGTGTTCATAGTCCCGCCGGCGGCGGGACTATGGGCGCTTAGTCCGCCGCAGGCGGATTGAGATAGGTTTTAAAATCGGATGAAGGCCAATCCGAATAAAGGGGGAAATAACGATGGCAAAACTGACAATCGACGACCTTAAGAAAATAAAGGAAAAATCGAACAAGGAAACTTCCTTGCGTCACGGTAAGGCCAACATTAAAGTCACGGTCCACATGGGCACATGTGGTATTGCGGCCGGCGCCCGTGAAGTGATGAACGCCCTGATGGAAGAAATGGCTGAGGCAGACCGCCAGGACATTCGGGTGGTGACTTCCGGATGCATGGGAATGTGCAGCAGTGAACCGAACGTGACGGTGGAAACCGAAGGTGCTGAACCGATCGTTTATAGAGATATGGATTCCAATAAAATGCGCCAGGTTTTCAAACGCCACGTTCTACTGGGTGAGGTTCAAACCGCGTTCGCACTAGCTCGGATGTAATTTAATTGTTATCTATGGCGCTGGATTCGCAGTTCATGGCTGATAGGATTCAAGTGTCACCTTTATGGTTTCAGGTGTCAGGTGTCGGGTGTCAGCATACGGATTGCGGAAAGCATGAGCATGAGGTAAAAAATTAGAGATTCGGATTTGGGCGTTTGGTGTGAAATGTTTTGTGTTTGGTGTTTTGTGTATAGTGTTTTGAAAATCCGAAATCCAAAATCGAAAAACCCTGAATCTCGGATTCTTATTCTTTTATCCTTTATCCCATGCCCTCTGCACCATGCTCCATGCTTTATGCCCTGACACCTGAACACTGACACCTGACACC
>JASFPE010000283.1:0-7700 GCA_050116155.1 Desulfobacterales bacterium | reverse complement strand
AAAGCAGGTCAGTTACTAAGGGCCGGAGGCTGGTCCTTTGACGTGGCGTACACATCTTTACTCAAACGCGCTATTCTGACATTGTGGATCGTGATGGATGAAATGGATCTTATGTGGATTCCGGTGTATCGCTCCTGGCGGCTCAATGAAAGACACTATGGTGCCTTGCAGGGTCTTAATAAACAAGATATGGTCAATAAGTATGGTCCGGAACAGGTTCAAAAATGGAGACGCAGCTATGGAATTCGGCCACCTGACCTGACCGACACGGATAGGCGTCACCCAAGATTCGATCCTCGTTATGCGCATCTGAAAAAGGCGGAATTGCCCAGAACCGAATCCCTCAAAGATACGCTGCAACGCGTCCTTCCTTACTGGCATGAGACAATCGCGCCGAATTTGAGAGAAGGCAAAAACGTGTTAATCTCGGCTCATGGGAATAGTCTGCGAGCTTTGGTGAAATACCTTGATCATCTCTCTGATGATGAGGTTGCAGAACTTGATATATCTGCAGGCTTACCATTGGTTTATGAATTAGATGGTGGCCTGAAAACAGTAGGCCATTATTACTTAGGTTGAGACCCGGAACCGCCCTGTGTCAAAAAGATGATTTCCTGAAACTGGTTTCCAGAATTCAGCTACACACAGTGGGAACGTAGAAATGACTGACGTACGGTTAACCGGCAAGGAGAAACAAAATGAGCAAGGTAATCAGAATTGACCTTGGGAGCATGAATTCATGCGTGGCTGTCCTTGAGGGTTGATTATGAGAGAAGCCACGTTCTATGAACCGATGAACGAAAACAAGGTGCGCTGCAATCTTTGTAACCATCACTGCAAGATCCAAGAGGGCAAAACAGGTATTTGCGGTGTCAGACATAACCTGGGCGGCAAGCTTTACAGTCTCGTATCCGGCATATAAGTTGCGCGACCGATCACCGACACCAGCGGTTACGATTCGCCGTGCGCGGGAAATCGGCCTGGCAGAGGGGCTGCGCTATGTATACGAGGGTAATGTGTCCGGTAAAGGAGACGAGAATACCTACTGCTATGCCTGCGGAACCTTGCTCATTGAACGCAGTGGTTTGGTATTAGTTCGCAATCGTTTAAGAGATGAAAAGTGCCCCGAATGCGGGACTACAATTAACGGTGTGGGTATATGAGCGCTCTGCCGTTAAATCTGAAAATCTATTCGCAAGGCGTGAAGTAATTTGAAATTTAGGATAAATAGACAGGATTCGGTATTGTGAATAAAATACTCGTAGGAACCTCGGGCTGGAATTACGATCATTGGAGAGGGGTCTTCTATCCGCATAAGGGCTCCAAGTCCAAATGGCTTGATTTCTATGCCCAGCGCTTTATCAGCGTAGAAGTGAATGCAACCTTCTATCGCCTGATGAATCCCAGAACCTTTGAAAAATGGTACCAGAGGACGCCAGAGGGGTTCGTATGGGCGGTGAAAGCCAGCAGGTACATTACGCATATCAGAAGATTAAAGGATGTCCGCGAATCATTGAAAAAATGTCTGCAGTCTTCGAAACCCTTAAGAGAAAAGCTTGGCCCCATATTATTCCAGCTGCCGCCAACCCTGTCCTTTGACATGGAAGTATTCGAGAGGTTTTGCAATTGTCTTGAAGAGGGTCAGCGTTACACCATCGAAGCGCGACACCCCAGCTGGCTTGAAGAAAAGGCACAATCGGCGTTTAAGCGACATCATATTGCCTGGTGCATATCCGATACTGCCGGGCGGTATCCTTATTTGGAAGCAATAACATCAGAGTTTATCTACATTCGCCTGCATGGGTCTAAAAAACTGTATGCCTCTGAGTATTCAGACGATGAGCTTGAGCGTTGGGCCGAAAAGATCCGTAAGTGGAACATAGACACCTATGTCTACTTTGACAATGATTATAAGGGTTATGCGCCCAAGAATGCCCTGAGACTCAAGGAGCTTCTGTATCAGAGATAATGAGAGGTCAAACCGAAATCAAACTGAAAGAATCATGATGGAAAAGGGTCAAAAAGTTGCACTTCTGGCAATTGGAGTTAATCTTGTCTTATTTGGGATGAAGTATCTCTTTGCCATGCTTTCGGGCAGCATGGCATTGACGGCCGAAGCGTTTCACTCGTTATCGGATGTGATTGCGTCCTCTACCGTGTTTGCCGGATTGATCATCGCCAGACGCAAAACCAAATCGTTCCCTTACGGTCTGTACAAGGTTGAAAATTTAGTGTCGGTCGTCGTTGCGCTGGCGATCTTTTATGCGGGTTACGAAATTGCTGCAGAAGCCATCAAAGGCAGTCCATCAGAACTGCAGAATTTGGGGATTACCATTGCCAGCGTGATTTGCGCAATGGCCATCACCTACGGATTCTCCCGTTACGAGGCCAGAGTGGGAGCCGAAATCGAGTCGCCCAGTCTGATAGCGGATGCCAGGCATATGTGGGTGGATATGCTATCCAATGGAGTGGTATTAGCAGGGCTTTTATCAAGCCTGGCCGGATTTAACTTAGACCGAATTGCGGCATTTATTGTGGTGCTATTCATCGTCTGGGCCGGCGGCAAGATTTTAATCGACGGCATTCGTGTCTTGCTGGATGCGTCTCTGGACTATCAGACACTGAGTCTGGCCGAAAAATTAATTTTAGACGAACCGCAGGTGGTTGAAATACAAAATCTTATGGGTAGAAATTCGGGACGCTACAAATTCATTGAAGCCAATATCGTATTAAAGACCCATGACCTGGACAAAGCGAATTTTATTGCCCATCTCATCGAAGGCAATCTTAAGCGGAAAATAAAAAATGTGGATCGGGTATTGATTCACTTCGAGCCCACTCAAAAAGAGTTTTTGATATATGCCCTGCCGCTAAAAGACACTCACCAAAACAAAATTTCCCCTCACTTTGGAGAGGCTTCGTATTTTACGCTCGTCAAGGTCAGAGTAAAAGATTACAAAGCAATCGAGCATAAAGTCATCGAAAATCCCTTTACCCAGGTTAAGCACGGCAAAGGAATTTTGGTGGCAGAGTTTTTAAACAAGCATACAGTCGATGTGGTGCTGACCAAAGAATCATTCGAAGGCAAAGGGCCTTTTTATGTCTTTTCGAACGCTGCCGTCGAGCATTTTCAAACCGAAAAAGAAACGGTTGAAGAAGCTTTAGATTATCTGGGAATTCGCTTAGATCCTGCCGAAATAAAAGCTTGAAAATAACTAGTAACCTAAATCAATTCAACTCCTATCTTATTTCAACCTGTCCTTTTGTTCCCCTGTTTAGTTGTAACAAAAACCTATTTTTTGAATACTCTTTTCAATTTCGAAATTTTGGGAACTTGATTTCTAAATTCTTCTAAATAAAACCTGCCAGCTAGATGCCTGATCGGCGTTAATTCAAGCAACTATCTGAATTTATTAGGATTATCTAAATCCCTTTTAGTGGCATACTTTATGCTAAACCGAAGTATGAAATCCAAAATAACAAAAGATAAATCTTTAGAGGGAGGAAGTCTAAAATGAAAAAGTTAGTCATAGTAACTTTCATTTTTTTAACAACATTCTTAATGCTCTGGTTCATGATCTCGTGTTCGGGGGCAGATAGAGCCGCTTTTAAGAACGCGGGTCTGATAAGTGCAATCGATCCGTACTCACACAAAATGTATATTGAACTGCCACTCGGTCTGAGAAATCACATGATGATGGGAACATTAAACTCGAATACAGTATTCCAAGAAGATGGGCATCCCGCAACCTTATCAGATTTTAAAGAAGGAGACTTGGTTCTAGTTCAGTGGAAAGCTACAAGAGATGGGAAAATGATTGAATTTATCGGAAAAGGTGGAGCAGTCACTGAGTTTATCGAGAATAAATAGGATTACCAATGTTATGAGCACCACTAAAATGACTTGACAGATCATGGAAGAATAGATGCAGGCTAAAGACTTTGGGTAGAAATTCGAGACGCTACAAATTTATCGAAGCCAACATCCTCTTAAAGACTCATGACCTGGACAAGCTCATTCTAATACCAAGGTGTGCACATCCCGGACCGGTCGCTTCCGTCAGACCATAATTTGTGTCGTATTGGTGGTGAGGAAATACTTTTTTCCAATTGATGATCAGGCAGGGGGGCACCAGCTGGGCCCCGATATGCATCATCCGCCAGTGATCCAGTTTAAAATCACTCAAGTTTGAATCGCCGCTTTCGACGGCAAATAGAATATCCATCGCCCAGGGAACCAGAAGCCAGACTATGGTTACGTTTTCCTCTTTAATAGAACGTATTCGATCGATAAATAAGGCAAACGTGTCAAATCTTGAATAGTGAATAAACAATTGACAGCGCCGATTGCATTGGCTATATAGCGGGCATGGGCAGAGCCTGGCGCATAGAATATGAAGGGGCGCTTTATCATGTGATGTCTCGCGGAAATGAGGGCAAGGATATTTATTTCGATGATGATGATCGCCATATGTTTTTAGATGTCGTGGAGCACAGCTCCGAACGGTTTGAGATCGATGTGTTTGCCTATGTTCTGATGGGCAATCATTACCATCTTTTGATAAGAACCAACCGGGCGAATTTGTCAAAAGCCATGCAGTGGTTGGGAGTCACCTATACCCGGCGTGTGAATGACAAGCACAATCGAAGCGGTCATTTATTTCAGGGCCGATTCAAAAGCATCATTGTACAAAATGATGCTTACCTGATGCAGCTTTCCTGTTATATTCATCGTAATCCGCTAAGGGCCGGGGTAGTCAGACGGCTGGCCGGTTATCGCTGGAGCAGTTACCGTGCGTATGCTTACGGGAAGCGGCGATCGCAGTGGCTGTCGACCGAATTTATTTTGTCACAGTTTAACGATCCTGACAGACATAAGGCTTACCGTGAGAAAGTTCAGCACTATGCCAAGGAAGAAAGTCGTTTGTGGGAGGACTTTCGGCACGGAATGATTTTAGGTTCCAAAAGATTTGTGGAAAAAATTCGAAAGTCATACATGCCGCAGGCAGTTGATCGAGAGCTACCCCAGCAAAAGAGTCTGTCCAGGCAAATCGATGTTGTGCCGCTTTTGAACAAGGCCGCAAAGATACTCAGCTGTGATTTAAAACGTCTGCAAGGTGCATCCAGAATATCTGCACAGGACAAAACCAATCGTGATCTTCTTATCTATGTGATATGGGAAACCGGGCTGCTGACAAATACAGAAATTGGCTCCCTTTTCGGACTGACATATTCCTCAGTCAGCCACAGCGTGAAAGCGGTGCGATTGAA
The DNA here is from genome assembly GCA_050116155.1 of Desulfobacterales bacterium. Lineage (GTDB taxonomy): Bacteria > Desulfobacterota > Desulfobacteria > Desulfobacterales > JAHEIW01. Next base: position 2,429 of record JASFPE010000283.1, on the reverse strand, counting down.
TATGCAAGAGAACCGCCAGCTGAGGGATAGATTGAGTCGCATCAATTCACTATTCAAGATTTGACACCTCTTTTGGTCTTCTGACTAACGATGAGCTTGCAATCACACAGGAATTCAACAAAATGCTGGTTGAGATTGAGAAACTGACAGAAAAATCTTCTCCGAGCCCCAAGAATAAAAAAAGTGCGCAAGCAGGCTAAAATTTTTTCTAATTCGGAGTTAAAAGCTATTAATTTGCAACCCATAACTCGCAGCTTGGAAAATGATTCTATGCATCTAATATACAGAAGTAATATCAAAAGGAGGTGAGTAAGATGCCCAGAGGAGACGAAACAGGGCCACGAGGCAAAGGCCCCGGAACAGGTAGGAGCATGGGAAGACCCCAAGGTGGTGGCCGAAAACGTGGTGGTGGATTTGGCCTAGGTCCTGGCGGGGACTGTATTTGCCCGAACTGTGGGGAAAGAGTACCTCATCAATTAGGAAAACCTTGCTTTGAGCAAAAGTGCCCTAAATTCGGGGCTGCTATGACACGAGGATAGAGATCTATGTTTTATCGCGCATGGCCAAGGAATTTTGGTTGCTGGGTTTTTAAATGCGCATTTCAGTTCTTGCCTTAATTCATCCTAAATATTTGAACCTTGTTTAATGGTTCCAGAAACCAATTTATTAAATCCTCTTTTTTCATTAGAAATTTTCCAAAATAAATTTCGTAATTTTTCTAAATTTTCCCGGGAAATTTAATCTACCCCTCTATCAGAACAATTAACTTACTGAAATCACACATTTTTCAGTTTTTACCGAATTGGCATGTCTTATGCTTAGTATAATGCTGAAATACCGGTTTATATTCTATGTTGTATAAGGAGAAAAAGATTAAGAATAATTGCGCCAAGCTATCAAAGCCGTCTTGGGATAAAACAACTAAAAGTCTAGAACCTCATTTTAAAGAAGGAGGACTAAGAATGCTAGTAAAAGATTGGATGAGTAAAAAGGTAATTACTATTGATGCCGACGATTCGATGCAGGAAGCCACCAAGCTTTTGAAAGAATATAAGATTCGAATGCTCCCGGTTACAAAAAAAGGTAAACTTGTGGGAATAGTTACAGATCGTGATATCAAGCAAGCCTCGGCATCGGATGCCACTACCTTGGATATCCATGAACTCATTTACCTTATATCGCAGATCAAGGTAAAGGACATCATGGCCAAAAACCCCATTGCGGTACCTCCGAATTTTACGGTTGAGGAAACTGCCGAAGTTCTTCTGAACAACAGGATATCCGGAGTGCCGGTGGTGGACCACAGCGGTAACCTTGTTGGTATCATTACCCAAGCAGATTTGTTCCGGGTTCTGATTTCGTTGACCGGGGTGGGAACCCGGGGAATCCAGTTTGCCCTTTTGATCGATGACAAACCAGGTTCGATTAAAGAAGTAGCCGATATTATTCGAGCATATGGTGGCCGCATGGTCAGCATCCTAACTTCTTATGATGGCGTTTCCAATGGATATCGCAAACTTTATATTCGTATGCACAGCATTGAACGCCCACAGCTACAAGAACTTAAGAAAGAATTAATTAAGGTGGCTGGATTGCTTTACATGGTTGACCACCGGGAAGATAATAGAGAAGTTTACTAGTGTAGCATTCAACGATTGAGGAGATAAGAATGAAAAAGAAGATAAAAAAGAAAATTCTGGTACCTGTTGACGGGTCTGACCGAGCCTTGAATACCGTTCGATATATTGCACGAAACGATCAATTCCACAAAATGGATATTGTCTTGTTGCATGTCTTCAGCTCGGTTCCTGAAGGTTACTGGGACATGGAAAAGGATCCGAGAAGCACTTCAACGGTTCGCCAGGTCAGAGCATGGGAGGTTCAGCAAAAGAAAAAAATCCAGAGCTATATGCAACAGGCCAGTCAATTCTTGTTGAAGGCCGGATTTTCTTCAGAATCCATAAAAATAAAAATCCAGAATAGAAAAAAAGGCATCGCACGAGATATTATTCGGGAGGCCAAAAATGGGTACAGTGCTGTTGTAACCCGCAGACGTGGAATGACCGGCATGCAAGGAATCGTGCTGGGCAGTGTGGCCACAAAGCTCGTCGAAAAACTTTCTTTTCTACCCATTGTTTTAGTTGGAAGAAAACCTGCCAATCAAAAAATTTTGCTCGCATTTGACGGATCCGGGGGCGCTTTGCATGCGGTCGATTTCGTCGGCTCCATACTGGCAGAATTCAATTTTGAGGTGTCTTTGATCCATGTGATCCGCGGCAATCAAAAAAAAGACACAGAATTTGAGCAAGTATTTTCATCGAAAAAGTATACCGAAATTACCAGAAAAGAGATGTCCTCCGCTCTGAAGGAAGCTAAAACGAAACTCATCGATATGGGCTTCAAGCCCGATCAGGTTTCGACAGAGATAA
>JASFPE010000282.1:0-7725 GCA_050116155.1 Desulfobacterales bacterium | reverse complement strand
GGCCTCCCTGTTTTTTGATGTTATCTAGTTTTGTAATTTTCGTTGACCGATGAATTGTTATGCATAATTGGTGCCAACAATTGGCATACGGTTCGATTTTTAATAATATATTATAATATTAGTATCTTATAAATTCGACGGATTTGATGCTTTACCAGAGTTATTAGAGTTTGTCTTTATAATCTACAATTTTTGTTGGTATTTTTCAATCAAAAACTTCACAATTCGTTGTTCTTGATGCTTTTGACATCAATATTATGCTTTTTTATTCGATGCCACAGGCTGCGTTGATTGATTCCTAACAACTCGGTGGCGCGCACCTGTACCCCGCCGGTTTTTCTGAGTGCTTCGATGATCATACTTTTTTCGATTTCATTCAGACGGTCATCCAGGGTAGCGTTGGTCGGAATCGAAATTTCTCCGGAAACGTTGTTAAATGCTCCGGTTATTTTGGCCGGTAACTGGGCCGGTTCAACAAAACCGTTTTCAGCGATCACCGCGGCGCTTTCGATGGTATTTTTGAGCTCACGGATGTTTCCGGGCCATGGGTATGCCATCAGCATCTGCAAGGCCACGGAAGATATTTCCACATTTTTGTGGGAATTTTGTAAAAAATAATCCACCAAGAGGGGGATATCTTCCTTTCTTTCTCGCAACGGCGGTAAGTTGAGGGTAAACACGTTCAGTCGAAAATAAAGATCTTCCCTGAATTTGCCCTCCTGAACCAATTTTTCGAGATTTTTGTTGGTCGAGGCAATAAAGCGCACATCGACTTTGATGGTTTTGCTGCCGCCGACCCGATAAAATTCTTTTTCCTGAATCGCCCGTAATATTTTTGCCTGTAAATTCATAGGCATATCACCGATTTCATCAAGAAAAATCGTTCCATGGTTTGCCATATCAAATTTTCCGGGCTTGAACTTGGTGGCCCCCGTAAAGGCCCCTTTCTCATGGCCGAATAGCTCGCTTTCCAATAATTCTTCGGGTATGGCTGCACAGTTGAGCTTAATGAACGGTTTGCCTTTGCGAAGACTGTTTTCGAAAATACTGACGGCAACCAGCTCCTTGCCGGTGCCGCTCTCACCCAGTATCAGCGCGGTTGAATCCGTAGGCGCAACCTTTTTAATCAGGCTCAAAAGACCTCGGATGGCAAGGCTTTCACCGATGATATCCGGGAAAAAATGCCGGGCATCGATCCGGCTGAGAACCGAAGTGACCTGATCGAAAACATTGGTAAATTGTTCGAGTTTATCAACGGACCAATCCTTGCCTTTTTTTGACTTTGTATGTGAAATGGACGCCAGTTTCTGGGCCTTGTCCACAAATTGTTCGACCGGCTTGAGAATAAATCTGACCAGCGCAAAACCGGATGTAAAGGCGAGAATGCTGATGATCACAATAAACCAGAAAACATTGCGGGCGGGGTCCGATCCCTGAAGGGCGCCATAGTTAGCCAGACGAAAAGCGATAATCGCCGCCAAAATCGTAAATCCCGTGAAAATAAACGGGATGATGATGTATAGGCTGATATAAAATCGGGATTGCTTCATGACTAAAAAGAAAATTGCCTAAAATGTCTAAATTGCCTAAATTGCCTAAAATTATGGATTAAAGTCGATTTTATTTTGCTCCGATTGAAGTGAAATCGAATAATGTTAACAGCAAATTTTCTTGTCCTCTTTTCAAGTTCTTTTGAAAATTCTCTAATATCCACAGAAAAAGATCTCAAATGACATTTCAGAAACGAAAAGGTGGAACAGGCACCAGGGCTTCCATTATATAATAACGAGTTCTTTCGCTTTTAAATTTTAGGCATTTTAGGCAATTTAGACACTTTAGGCATTTTTTTTACCGGGCCATCAGCGTCAAATCCCACATGGGCAAGAAGATGGACAACGCAAAAAAGCCGACCACTGCTGCCAGACCGACGGTGAGCAGCGGCGCGATAGCCTGGGATAACTTTCTGGTCGAATATTCGACCTCGGTATCATAATGCTCGGCGACATCGCCCAGCATTTCTTCCAGGTTTCCGGATTCCTCACCGACTGCAACCATGTTAATCAGCATGGGCGTAAAATATCTGGCCTGGCTCAATGGCCCGGATATTCCGTGTCCTTCTGCCAGACGGTCCTTGATTCCTTCAAGTTCCCGTGAGATGGCCGCATTACCGATGGTGCCGGTTAAAATGTCCATCGATTCGAGCACATCGACGCCGCTGGCCTGTAAGATCGCAAAAATGCTGGCAAATCGGGAAATAGCCGTTTTAATGAACACCGGACCGACGATCGGCAGCTTCATCAATATCGTGTCACGGGCATATTTGCCGGGCTCTGTTCTGAGGTAATAAAATAGAAATGCACCGCCGATGATTATCCCTGCGATAATCAGATACCAATAATTGACTAAAAACCCGTACATCAGCATGCAAATCTGAGTCGGCAAGGGCAGCTGCAGCCCGGCATCCTTGAATATATTGACAAAACGGGGAATCACACCGGTTAATAGCACGATAAACGCGATAAACAGGAAAACGACGACAATAATCGGATACATGAGTGCTGATTTAATATCGGATTTGACTTTGTGTTCGTGTTCAATGATATAGGTTAAGCGTTCCAGGACTTCGGGCAGGGCCCCGCTTTTTTCTCCGGCTCTGATCATACTGCAGTACAAAGGAGAAAACACCCGCGGGTGTTTGCCGAATGCCTCATAGAGACTGGCCCCTTCCTTTATATCCTGGTGCATCGTGCCCAGAATCTTTTTGAGTTTGGGATTTTCTGCCTGGTCTTCCAAGACCTCCAGCAGGCGCATCATGGACACGCCGGCGCGAATCATGGTGTTGAATTGTTTGGTGAACAGAATCAATTCCGGAGCTTTAATCGGCGTCAGCATCTCCGTAAGACTACCAAACTGAAGTCCCCCAAGCGCCGGTCGTTCTTCTCTAACACGGGTGGGGATTAGCCCACGCGATGCCAAGGTGCTGTTGACATTCTCTATTGAATCGGATTCGATTTCACCGGAAGTCGTGCTTCCCGTCTCCGTAATGGCTTCATATGAAAATTTCGGCATGTGTCGCCTCTATGTTCGGAGTTCAAGGCTCAAGCTCTGGTATCTGGTCGCTGAACCTTGGTTACTGGTTCAGCCTAGCGCATAGTGCAAAGCGCATGGCGTTGAAAAACCTCAAAACCAATATCGTCCTTTATTTTTTAACCCTATGCGCTATGCGCCATGCCCTATGGCTGTGGCTTGCTGACTGCTAATCCGCCTTCGGCGGAACACTTAACACCTGATATTAAATAAACTTATATTAATACCGCCGAGGCTGCTTCTTCCAGGGTCGTTACTCCCTCTAACACTTTTCTGGCTGCATTTTCCCGCAGCGGCTTAAAATTACCCGCAGCCAGGGCAGCCCGGTTAATTTCATGGCCCGATGCGCGTTTCAGGATTAGATCCTGGATCATTTCATCAATGATCAGGACTTCATAAACACCGGTTCTGCCTTTATATCCGGTATGCATACAATTGAAGCAGCCTTTGCCATGCATAAATTTGGCCCGTTCGGTATTTTTTAAATCCCACACTTTAAGCGCTTCCCGGGAAGGTTTATAGGTTTCCTTGCAACTCGGGCAGATCATTCGAACCAGCCGTTGGGCAAAGGATACCACCATGGTGGATGAAACCAGAAATGGCTCAACGCCCATATCTATAAAGCGCGTGATGGCCCCGGCAGAATCATTTGTGTGAAGGGTGCTCAACACCCGATGACCGGTAAGGGCCGCTTGAATCGCTATCTCGGCTGTTTCGAGGTCTCGAATCTCGCCGACCATAATCACATCCGGGTCTTGACGAAGAATGGATCTCAGTCCGCTGGCAAACGTCATGCCCGCTTTGCGATTGAGTTGAACCTGGCGAATTTTTTCAATGCGGTATTCTACCGGATCTTCGACGGTGATGATATTAATGTCCGGTTGATTGATGGTTTTTAAAATCGAATATAAGCTGGTGCTCTTGCCGCTTCCGGTGGGTCCGGTGCTCAAGATCATCCCATAGGCTTTAGTGATCGACAGCTCCAGTTTATTGCGGTCGCCGTCGGTCATTCCCAGACGCTCGAGGGAATAGATGCTGTTGCTGGTATCCAGCAGGCGTAGCACCATATTCTCGCCATAAATGGAGGGGATGGTCGATGCCCGAATATTGATATCTTTGTTTTTCATCTTAACGGTGAAACGCCCGTCCTGGGGAATTCTGGACACGGCAATGTCCATGTTGGCCAGGATCTTAAGCCGCGAAATAATCGGTAGAAACATGGATTTCGGCGGTGCCGGCACCTCATGCAGTTTTCCATCCACCCGGAAGCGAACCTGGACATAATTTTTTTCGGGGCTGATATGAACATCGCTGGCCCCCTCGCGCACCCCCTGGGAAAGGATCGAGTTCACCAGCCGCACCACCGGTGCTTCTTCGGCCATACCCTGCAACGAGCTCACTTCAACATCTTCCATCACCGGCGCCTTTTCGGACTCCTTGTCGATATGCATTTCTTCCATACCTTCAAGAACTTCGCCGATACCGGCATAGGTTCCGTACATACTGCTCAGCATTGAGTTCAGTTGTTGCTCGGTGCAGATTACGGCCTCGACTTCGCAATTGGTATATACTTCGATGGTATCCAGAGCATTGATATCCAACGGATCGATCATGGCCACCGTCAGCAGCAGGCCGCTTTTTTTAAGCGGTGCCGCCTGATATTTATGGGCGATATCAGCCGGCAGCACATTGGCCAGCTCGACATCGATGGTAAATTTATCCGATCGGTATTTTTCCAGGCGGAGCTGATTCGATACCAGATCGACAATTTGAGCCTCGCTGACATAGCCTTCCCGCACCAGAAACTGCCCCAGCTTCAATTTGCTCTTTTTTTGATGCGGCAGGGCTTTATCAAGTTGCTCCGGAGTTAGCAACCCGCCCTCAACCAGAATTTCACCTAATTTCTTTCGTGCTCTCAATTTTCAGACTCTCAGTTTTTCAATATTCGTTTTTGTCAACTTCATTACTGCCACTAACCGATGGGTATAAAATATTTAATAAGGAATTGGATTCTTATTTTAATTAGAATCCATTCCTTTCTATTTTCTTCTCTTCAAAAATGGATCGGCAAAAAATACGGCTTCTTCATTCCACAATGAGATAACCTTTCCCTGCGCTGCGAATTCCAGTGGAAGTTGATCGAGTTGATGGTCTGCCGAAATGGGGTTGGAAAAGTATTCTTTCATGACCACGGCGAATATCATTCCGGCTTCGCTGGTCCAATATGGAATTAAGCGCACCGGCGGTCCCTGTTCAGGATAAGACCGCAGGACATTAAATGCCTCCTCCAACGAATCCGTTTCCTTCACTTGAACCCACCAGGCTTTCTGGGACCGCGGCCTGACCCTGGCAGGAATTGCGGGCAGCGATATGGCTTGCCCGATATCGACGCGGTCCGGATCGTCAATCATGGGATTGGCCAGAATCAGAAGCCTGAAGTATTTGGAATTATAGCTACCGTATACTTTTTGAATGATTCGCGAAAGCGTTTCATTACGTTGAACTGTTATGTCGCCCAAAAGCTCCGCATAGGTCGTCTGCACCCGGGGTTCCGGTGCATCTTCAACCACTTCAGGTTGGACAGCGGCCGTTTCGATGGTTTCGATTTCTGCGGCCGCGGGCTCCTGTACTGCAGGCACCGGGTTTTCAATCACGGTCTCAGGTTCGGGCAAAGGCACAGGCTCAACGGGTACCGCCGGCTGTAAGACCACGGCGGGCAATTGCGCGGAAGCGACGGGCACTTCCGGTTCCGGGCTGTTTTGCACAGGCTTTTCTTCGGGTAAAACCACGGCTTTAATTTGATCAAGATCCCATGGCAGGTAAGCTTTTAACGGATTCGAGGTCGTTAATACCAACAGTATTGCTATCAGACCGGCGAAAATAGCAGCCGTTGCCGTAACCTTTTTCCAGCGTCCGGAATCCGTTGGAAATACGCGTTGCACACAGCTGCGAACCAAAAAATATCCGATGGAATTCCGGTTTTGGATAATCATCGTTAAAATGCTTTGATGGCATAAATTAATTACTTTGCGCGGATATCCGTCGGAAAATCGATATATGGCCATCAACCCCGCAAGGCTAAAGAGCTCCAGGCGTTTGCCCGATGCTCTGGATTGTTCCAGACGAAATTTGATCATTGAGCGGGTATCGCGAAAATTCAGAGGTTTTAAATAGTGGTAAAGGTTGATTCGATCCGCAAAATTAGGGTGCTTTTGAATGATTTTTTCAAACTCCAGCTGGGCGAAAATGACGATTTGTAATAATTTGAATTCATTGGTTTCATAATTTAAAAATTCCCGCAGGATTTCCAGACAAAAAGCCGGAATTTTTTGACCTTCATCGATGATCAGAATGGTGGTTTTTTCCTGCTCCACCCCGCTGCGATATAGATACTGTTTAATGTATTCCTTGATCTGCCAATTATTGTTGCTTTTCGCCGGCACTTTATTGCTAAACATCTTTGCGACGGTGAGCAGAAATTCATTTGCATCGACAAAATGGGGATCCAGGATGAGATGGGTGTCGACGTCTTCGCGTTTGGAAAAACGACGGATCAGCTGACGGCACAGCGTGGTTTTGCCGGTGCCGACATCGCCGATGATGACATTCAAGCCCCGGCGTAGCAACAAGGAGAGCTCTAATTTCTGCAAACAATCCACGTGTTCCCGGCTGTGATAGAAAAACTCGGGATCCGGTGAATTTGAAAATGGTTCCTTGTTTAAATTGAGTACTGAAAAATAATCCATTTATAAAACTTTACACTTTTTATTAATCGATAAGGTGATCAGGTGAGAGCTGTCACGAATGAAGTGTCCGAAGTACCCAAACGCCAAAGATGTGTTCCGCCAAAAGCGGATCTATATTTAATTAATCAGATGGAGCGATACGCGGCGTATGCGCCAGCGCTGTGCGAGCAACCTGTTAATCCCGCTGTAAGCGGGACTCACTTCATACTTAAGCTCACTTTTAACTTTTTCCCTAGCTGCCCGGCCGCCAGTCGGCAGCCCTGCCGCCGCCAGTCGGCAGCCTTAGCCGCCGGTTAGTCGGGCGGCCTTAGCCACCGCTTGTCGGCGGTTGTAAAATATGCGGCGTGATGAATATCAGCAATTCCTCCAGATCACTGCTGCTGCCTTTTTTCTTGAACAAATAACCCAGGCCCGGAATATCTTCTAAAAAGGGTACGCCGGATTTGGTATCACTGGTGGTTTCTTTGTTCAAACCTCCGATCACAATGGTCTGGCCGTCAAACTGGATCACATTTGTTTCGGCTTTTTTTGTAAGAATAGTGGGTTGCCCTTGTACTTCATTGACAAAGTCGGCCTCGTCCTTGTTGACGTTGATGTACATTTTAAGGGTTCTGTCGTCGATGACATGCGGGGTGACGTCCAAACGGAGCACGGCTTTTTTATACTCGATATTGACTTCACCGTCTTCAACGGTTTGGAAAGGAATATCGCGGCCGCTTTCGATAAAGGCGGTCTGGTTATCCAGGGTGGTAATTGACGGACTGGAAAGAATGTTGAGCTTGCCCTGCTCCTGCAAGGCCGAAAGCTGCACATCCAGAAGCACATCGCCCACCCTTTGATAGATCAAGCCCAGCGTAAAGGGAGAAAGTCCGCTAAGAGAATCTGCCGGCAG
>JASFPE010000281.1:0-7728 GCA_050116155.1 Desulfobacterales bacterium | reverse complement strand
TATTTGATTGCTGCGGGGTTAGTGACGGAGCGGCGTGTGCGATTGTCACCACTCCTGAAAAAGCCAGAGACATGGGCAAAAAAGACTTCATTACCGTCAAGGCATTACAGTTAGCGCTGAGCAGTGGAGAAGAGATGGGGTATAACGACTGGGATGGCGAACATTTTATCACCACCAGCAAATGCAGTACCGCTGCCTATAAAGAAGCCGGAATCGGCGACCCCAAGTCGGAGATCAGTATGATGGAAGTGCATGATTGCTTCTCCATTACCGAGCTGGTGACCATGGAAGATCTCCATATTTCCGAAAGGGGGACGGCATATAAAGACGTGATGGACGGAATGTTTGATCACGAGGGCGATATTCCCTGTCAGGTGGATGGCGGTTTAAAATGTTTTGGCCACCCCATCGGTGCCTCCGGGCTTCGCATGCTGTATGAATTGTATTTGCAATTTCACGGGCGTGCCGGCGATCGTCAAATTGAAGACCCTAGATTCGGTTTAACCCACAATCTTGGCGGATTCCCGTCCATGAATGTTTGCAGTATTTCGATTGTGGGGAAATTCGAGGGCTAAGGATGGCACAAGGTGCAGGGCCCAGGGCGCAAGGTAAACAAAGATGTTGTGAAGCAGAGATGCAGAAAAAAAGTGAATCGGTGACCTAAAGAACAAAGGCAAGTAATCATCGATACCTTGTTTAGCCGTTCCTCCGAAATGAAATCGCCTTTACCTTGTACCGTGAGCCTTACGCCTTGAGCCTGTTGGTTATCCGGCAATGCAAAGGATATAGCAAAAAGCATTCTTAAGAGAGACTACGATTAATGCAAATATTGAATTACACTGATGATCACCATCAATTTCGAAAACGGCTGCAGGCTTTCTTAGAAAAGGAAGTGACGCCCCATGTGGATCAATGGGAAGAAGATAAAATTGTTCCCAAAAGTGTGTGGCAAAAAATGGGGCAGCAGGGGTTCCTGTGCATGGATGTTTCCCCGGAATACGGGGGCATGGGTGGTGATTTTCTTTATTCCGTTATTGTGGCGGAAGAACTGACCAAAACCTGGCATACCGGTTTGACTGCCTCCTTGCACAGTGACATCGTTGTGCCTTATATGAACTCATTTGGCTCCGAGGAGTTCAAGAAAAAATATCTTCCCGGATGTGTTTCCGGTGACATTGTTACCGCTGTCGCCATGACTGAACCGGATGCCGGCAGCGATCTGGCCGGAATACAAACTTCTGCCGTTGAAGAAGATGGGGAGGTCGTTATCGACGGTTCCAAGACATTTATTTCCAATGGAATAATTGCCGATCTGGTAGTGGTGGCCGCCAGAGATCCCCAGGTTGAGAATCCTTATGAAGCGCTTTCACTTTATGCTGTAGAATCCGGAGCTCCTGGTTTTGCTCGGGGACGTCACCTTGAAAAAATGGGAATGCACAGTCAGGACACCGCTGAGCTCTTTTTTTCTAAATGTCGTATCCCCAAGGAAAACCGTATCGGTGATAAAGGTATGGGATTTTTAATGCTCATGCAAAAACTGCAGCAGGAACGTCTGGTCTGTGCGATCGGTGCGGTGGCAGCAACGGAGCGCATCGTGGAATGGACCATGCAACATTGCAAACAGACGCTTGTGTCCGGAAGACCCATGTCAAAATCTCAGGCCGTTCAGTTTAGCCTGGTGGAAATGTTCACTGAAGCAAAGCTGGGTAGAACGTTTTTAGACAAACTGGTGGCCGACCATATCGAGAAAAAAGATATTGTCATTGAAACATCCATGGCCAAATACTGGACCACCGAGATGTTAAACCGTACGGTCAATCGGGCCCTGGAGCTGTGTGGTGATTTCGGTACCCTGGAAAAATGCCCCATTGTGAGAGCCTGGCGGGACGCGAAGATTATGACGATTTTTGCCGGGACGAACGAAATAATGAAGGGTATTGCAGCCAAGTTCATGGGGCTGTAAAATTGCTTTCAAAATCTTCATATTTTGCCCGCTGGCTGCGTTGTGAACCGTTTCAAAATGCTCACATGTTACAGGTTTAGCCCGTTAGCCCGTTTGCCGGTTAAACTATAATGAGACAGCATTCCCTTTTAACGGGCTCAACTGGCAACGGGCAAACCGGCCAACCTGAATAAGGAAACAGATAATAAATAAAGAAAGAAAAAGGATAAAGCCATGGCACAGGTACTTGCAGATCGACGGGATATTGATTTTGTTCTGTATGAACAAATTAAGGCCGAAGAATTTACCGCGCACGAAAAATACGCCGAGTTTAATAAAAAAATCTTTGACATGATTATCACCGAGGCGCGTAATCTTGCCGTTAAGGAAATTCTGCCTACCTTTGCCGAAGGTGACCGCGAGGGCGTACACCTGGAAGACGGTCAGGTCAAGGTGCCGGCATGTTATCATCGACCTTATAATTTGCTGAGAGAAGGAGAGTGGGTTGCCATGCCCGCAGATCCAGAGCTTGGCGGACAGGGACTTCCCCTGAGTGTCTACAACGCCGCATCAGAGTATCTGGTGGGCGCCAATTATGCCTTTACCCTATATGCGTATCTGGCGTATTCGGCCGGTGAGTTGGTCGAAATTTTCGGTACAGAAGCGCAGAAGAACCTGTTTCTGAAAAAAATGTACACCGGCCAATGGGGCGGCACCATGCAACTGACCGAACCCCAGGCCGGATCCGATGTCGGTGCTTTGACAACTTCGGCAATAAAAAATCCGGACGGGACCTATTCGATTACGGGCAATAAAATCTTTATCACCGCCGGAGACCACGATTTGGTCGAAAATATTATTCATCCGGTATTGGCGCGTATCGAAGGCGCGCCACAGGGAACCAAAGGCATATCCCTGTTTCTCGTACCCAAAATCTGGGTTAACGAAGACGGCAGTCTGGGTGAGCCCAATGATATTGTATGCACGGGGGTAGAAGACAAAATGGGTATTCACGGCAGTGCTACCTGTGCCATGGCTCTGGGTAGCAAAGGCAAATGCCGCGGTCTGCTGCTTGGGAACGAAAACAAAGGGATGCAGGTGATGTTTCACATGATGAACGAAGCCCGCCTGGCGGTTGGATTTATCGGTTTTGTCAATGCCTCTGCAGCTTATATGTATGCCTTGAATCATGCGCGCGAGCGTTTGCAGGGCAAAGATTTGGAATCCGTTGCTGATCCGGATGCCCCCCAGGTGCCGATCATCCGGCATGCGGATGTACGCAGAATGCTGCTGTGGATGAAAGCCCATGTAGAAGGCATACGTAGTCTTATCTACTATGTCGGTTCACTCTTTGACAGGCAAGCCTGTTGCGACAATGAAGAAGAAATAGACTATTATCAGGGGCTGATCGATTTGCTCACACCGGTGGTTAAATCATACTGCACCGACCGAGGTTTTGAGGTCTGTGTGGAGGCCATCCAGATTTATGGTGGCTATGGTTACACCAAAGACTATCCGGTGGAGCAATTACTCAGAGATAGTAAAATTGCCTCGATTTATGAGGGCACCAATGGAATTCAGGCGATGGATCTGCTGGGAAGAAAACTGGGCATGAAAGGTGGTGCCGTGTTTATGAATTTTCTGGGTGAAATTCAAAAGACCGTCGCCAATGCCAAAACGATTCCATCTTTAAACGATCTGGCCATCAACGTCGATGAGGCGGTTAACCGTCTGGGAGAAGTCGCCCTGCACCTTGGCAAAACCGCCATGTCGCCGGATGTCAAGATCGCCTTTGCTTATGCCAAGCCGTTTCTGGATGTGATCGGTGATGTGTGCATGGCCTGGATGCATTTGTGGAGAGCCACCATTGCCGTTCCCCAACTGGAAAAGATTGTGGGCAGCCTTGAACCCGAGGCCAGAAGTAAGAAGGCCGCCAAAAACAAGAATGCCGCGTTTTACGAAGGACAGTATCAAACGGCGAAATATTTCATTAACTCCATACTCCCGATTACGATGGGCCGGATGAATGCCATTGTCGCCGGTGACGGCGCAACAGTGGAAATGCCGGAAGCTAGTTTCGGAAGCTAATTTTTTAGTATTATGTCCCGCAAGTTCATTTAAAAGTTAAATAGGTTACCAAAACATTAAATATTTATCACGAAAGCACGAAAAGACGAAAACACGAAAAAAAGAAGAGATAAATTTCGTGCTTTCAATATTTCGTGTTTTCGTGATGAGAATATGTTTTGTCATATAATGCAAATGAAGGAGATCCGAAGATGAACAGCAGCGAAACCCATGATGTCTTTCGCGATATCGAAAAGCGCTACCAAAACAGGACCGTAAAATCAGCTGAACTTAACGCCAGGGCAAAACATCGCCTGCCCGGAGGCGATACACGTACGGCCACATATTACCGCCCTTATCCCGCCAATATGACCAGGGGGAAGGGCTGCTATTTGTATGACGCTGATGGCAACCAATATATCGATATGCTCAATAATTATACCTCACTCATTCATGGTCATGCCCATCCCAAAGTCATGCAGGCCGTCCGGGATCAATTGGAAAATGGATCTGTTTTTGGCTCAGCCACCGAAATCCAATATATCCATGCCGAACATTTATGTAACCGGGTGCCGTCTCTGGAACAGGTTCGCTATGGCAATTCAGGCACCGAAGGGACCATGTTTGTCATGCGCGCAGCGCGAGCTTTCACGGGTAAAGACATGTTTATCAAGATGGACGGTGGCTACCACGGCTCCCATGACTACATCGAGGTAAATGTCTTTCCCGGATCTGGAATCGAGCCCGGTGAAGCGGGTCTCCCCCCACGACATGTCGAGCCCGGTGCACCCCAAAGTGTTCTCAATGATATACTGGTGGTGCCTTTCAATGATCTGGACGCCGTCGAGACGCTTCTGAAGAAATATGAAGGTAAGGTTGCGGGCGTTATTCTCGAGCCCATGCTGGGTGCTCTGGGAATGGTAACGCCGCAGCCGGATTATCTGAAAGGCTTACGCGAGCTGGCACATCGGCACGGGGCATTGCTGATTTTCGATGAGGTCATCACGCTGCGCATCAGCACCGGCGGTATGCAAAAAGATCAGGGCGTAAATCCCGATTTAACCGCCATGGGCAAGATCATTGGCGGGGGTTTTCCGGTCGGTGCCTTCGGCGGCCGCAAGGACATCATGGATCTCTTTGACCCGAATCAGCCAAATGCCGTATTTCATTCGGGTACCTTCAATGGCAGCGACGTCATTATGGCTGCCGGATTGGCCACGCTGGAGCTGTATGACCAGGGCGCCGTGGATCGCATCAATGCTTTGGGGGAAAAATTGCGAAACGGCATCGACGCAGCTTTTGAAACGGCAGGTCTTGCCGGACAGGCCACGGGCCTAGGCTCCCTGGCCCAGATTCACTGGCGCCCGGGCGAAATTAAAAATGCCATGGATACGGTTGAGGGTTTTTCCCGGGCCGGTGAATTGCCCAGATTCATGCATCTTGAATTAATGAATCGGGGATTTTATTCCGCACCCCGGGGAATGTTGGCTATTTCCACAGCCATGGACGAACAAATCATCGATAAGTTCCTAGAAGCATTTGCCGGAGCCCTTGATTTTATCAAGCCCTATGTGCAGGAAAAGGCCCCGCATCTTTTAATTTAATTGGGGTCGGGCCGTCCTATCTTATTGAAATTTAAAGAAAAGAGGCTAAAATATGGGTGTTTTCAAGGCCTATAACGCCCTTTTTGGGGCCTAAAACGTCGACATAGGAATTTACTCGTTACCTGAGTTTCTATCCTCCAGATACCTGACGAATTCGTCTCCCCAAAGCTTTCGTACCTAAACCCGCTTTGGCCGCAGCAGATCCTATATCTCTCTTTTTGCCCCTAAAAACAGCCATATAGCCCCACTATAAACCCCTTTTTGGTAAGTAATCCTTATAATCTTAACCCTTTACCACGGCCCGACCCCGAATTTTCAAATTTTCATAAAAATCTGTTGACTTAAGGTTGGAGGACTCAATAGATTGTGTATTGAGCATTTTCGTTTCCTTTGATATTTACTTACGGCAAAATTAAAGAGGTGAAAAAAAATGGAAAAATCGATTGCAGGCGGATATAACGGAAAAGTCCTTAGGGTAAATCTTAGCAACGGCAGTTCCACAATCGAGCCAATCGATGGCTCATTTTGCAGAAAGTATCTTGGCGGCACAGGCTTTATCGCCTATTATCTCTTACGTGAGTTAAAGCCAGGCATTGACCCTTTGGGGCCTGATAACAAACTTATTTTCGCCGTGGGCCCTCTTACGGGCCTCAACTTTGGGGGAAGCGCTCGGCATGCGGTGGGTTCGAAGTCTCCTCTGACCGGTGGCATCGCCAAGTCAGAAGTCGGCGAACACTGGGGATTCCAGTTTAAACGCGCTGGATTTGACGCTTTGATCATTGAAGGAAAGGCGAAAGATCCTGTTTATCTCTGGATTCACAACAACGAGGTTGAGATTAAAGATGCGCGTCATCTCTGGGGAGATAATACCAAAGAGACCCAAGAAAAGATAAGGTCTGAGCTCGGCGAGTCTAAAGCAAGAGTGGCAATGATCGGTCCCGGTGGGGAGAATCTCGTGAGATACGCCTGCATCATGCACGGTCCTTTTGATGCGGCCGGACGCGGGGGCACCGGTGCGGTCATGGGAGCAAAAAACTTAAAAGCAGTGGCGGTTAAGGGCGACCGCATGCCCTCAATCGCCGATCCCGACGGCGTGAAAGAAATTTCAAAATGGCTGAAGGAAAACAAAGATATGGTTAAGGTTTTCTCGGATTTAGGTACGGGTGCCGGCACGGTGCGCTTCGATCAACTGGGGAACCTTCCTGTAAGAAATTTTCGCGATTCTGGATTTTCCGGTGCAAACCAAATTTCTGCACAGGCCATCAAAGAAACGATGAGCACCGGTATGGATGGTTGTTTTGCCTGTCCCGTACGGTGTAAGAAGGTGGTCGCACTGGATGAACCCTATCATCTGGATCCTGCCTATGGCGGACCTGAGTATGAAACTTTAGGGGCACTGGGCTCTGCCTGTGGTGTCGACGACCTGAATGCCATAGCTAAAGGAAGCGAATTGTGCAACGCTTACTCCTTGGACACCATCTCCACCGGTATGAGCATCGCTTTTGCTATGGAGTGCTATGAAAATGGGCTGTTGTCCTCCGCAGAAACGGATGGCCTCGAACTCAAATTCGGAAATGCCGGTGCCATGCTACAGCTGATAGAACTGATCGCCAAAAGAGAAAAAATTGGTGATCTACTGGCGGAAGGCTCAGCCGGCGCGGCGGAAAAAATCGGTAAAGATGCCGCAAAATACGCCATGCATGTTAAAAAACTGGAATTGCCCATGCATGAGCCGCGAATAAATAAAGCTCTCAGCCTCGGTTATATGGTGAACCCACATGGCGCAGATCACATGGACAATATGATCGACATTTTTTTCAATAATTTTGCCCAAGCCCCCCAGGTGGTGGTTCCCGATGCTGTCCCCCTGGGGCTTGAACCCGGTCCCTCAGAAGACATGGATCCGAAAAGGGTGGCGCTCTTTAAAATTTCTCAATTAAAGCGAATAGTTCAAGATTCACTTGTCGTTTGCAGCCTTCTTCCATACTCATTATCTCAAATGGTAGAAATCACCGCAAAGGTCACCGGATGGGATACCAGTGCCATGGAACAATGCCGGATTGCTGAGCGCATTTTGACCATGTGTCGCATGTTTAACGTCAGGGAAGGATTGGG
>JASFPE010000280.1:0-7776 GCA_050116155.1 Desulfobacterales bacterium | reverse complement strand
TTATCATTGTTTTTTTCTTCACGGCAGGAACTCCTTCGATTCCAAAAAGTTATATTTGAGCAACCTATTCCAAGAACTCGATACTTTTGATAACAGCTGCCGCCTTGCCGTCTCCACCGGATCTGGTGGTGTCAATGGCAAGCGCAATTCCGGATATGACGGGAACTTCATCTTTTTCATATTTTCGCTTGAAGGCGGAAACCAGATCGTATTCTGAAACCACCATCTCACCGGGCTCTGGATTTCCCAGGCAGACGTATCGACCGCCTTTTTGAAAATATCTGCCGACATAGCCTTTACCGACTTTTTCATCTTTTCCAAGGAAAAAACCGATGAAATAGGGTGCATTGGGGATGGCAAACCATTGCATTTCAATTATGAGAACTGCCTGCTTGGTATCAAATATAATGGCAATAGTGTTGGGGTCAACAATATTTACTTTTTTTAGACGAATACATTTCTGAGGTTCAAAGGTTCTGGGTTCAGGGTTCAGAGGTTCAAGGTTCGGGTTACGGGTTGCGGGTTGCGCGTTTCGCGTTTCGCGTCACAGGCTAAAAATTGCGTGCATGATGAGACGCAAGATACGCACCCCGCAGCGCGTAACACGTAACACGTAACGCAAAAGAATCCGAAATTGAATGGCCTGACACCAAAGACAAAAAAAGGCCGTTTGGGATACCAAACGGCCTTTCAGGAAATGAAGTTTACTTCTTATTCTTCTTCTTGTTCTTGCTCTTGTTCTTGTTCGGCCGGCGCTTCTTCTTTGCAAACCCGCGTAGGATCTGCCATCAGTGCCAGCTCCTCATAGCGTTGATTAAATTGCGTTTCGAGTTCAGCATGCAGGTGCTTGGCCTCATCGGGAAAGGTGCGCTTCAGGGAGGCATAACGGATTTCGCCCTCCAGAAACTTCTGAAGCGTGCCGTCCGGTTTTTTGGAATCCAGAATAAAGGGATTTTTGCCCTCGGCTTTCAGGGCCGGATTATAACGGTACAACGGCCAGTATCCGGATTGCACCGCCAGCTTTTCTTCTTCCTGGGTTTTGCCCATGCCCACCATAATTCCCTGATTGATACAGGGTGAATAGGCCAGGATCAAGGACGGCCCGTCAAAACTTTCGGCCTCGGTCAGGGCTTTCATCAACTGTTGTTTGTTGGCCCCCATGGCCACGCTGGCCACATAGATATAGCCGTAGCTGATCATCATCCGCCCCATGTCCTTTTTGGGTGTTTTCTTTCCGGAAGCGGCAAACTTGGCCACCGAACCGGTCGGTGTGGCTTTGGAGGATTGACCGCCGGTATTGGAATACACTTCGGTATCATATACCATCATGTTGATATCTTCGCCGCTGGCCAGCACGTGGTCCACACCGCCAAAGCCGATATCATAGGCGGCGCCGTCTCCGGCAAAGATCCAGAAAGATTTTTTGGTAAACAGCCCGGACATGCTGTTGATTTCAGACAGCAATGGATTGTCTTTTTGGGACGGCAACAATTCTTTGAGTTGATCACCAAATTGTCTGGAACCTTCCGGGTCTTTCATATTGTCCAACCAGCCCTGCATGGCCTCTTTGATATCCTGGGGCACGTCATTATCTAGTGCTTGCTGCATTAAATCGGCCAGTTTGCGTCGCTGCTGGAAAATACCCAGCAGCATGCCGTAGGTAAATTCGGCCGGATCCTCAAACAGAGAGTTGCCCCAGGTGGGGCCGAAGCCATCCTGGTTGACACAATAGGGAATGGCCGGCGCCGAACCGCCCCAGATGGAAGTGCACCCGGTGGCGTTTCCGATAATCATGCGTTCGCCGAAAAGCTGGGTCAACAATTTTGCATAAGGTGTCTCCCCGCATCCGGCGCAGGCTCCCGAAAACTCCAGCAGCGGCTGGCAAAACTGACTGCCCTTCACCGAAGTTCTCTTGGTTAAATCGTCGCGCACCGGCAGCTCAACGCTGAATTCATGAAACGGTACCTGCAGCGGGGCCTGGGTATCCAACGGTTTCATCACCAGGGCTTTTTTCTTGGAAGGACAGATGTCGGCACAATTGCCGCAACCCATACAATCCAGGGTATCGACCTGGACCCGGAAGTAATACCCTTTGAGATCCTTTCCCACCGCCTTTTTGGCTTCAAATCCATCAGGTGCCCTTGTTAATTCGTCTTCGGTCAACAGCAGCGGGCGGATGCTGGCATGGGGACAGACCATGGCGCACTGGTTGCACTGGATGCAGTTTTCCATGATCCATTCCGGTACGTTAATGGCCACCCCGCGTTTTTCATATTTGGAAGTATCCACCGGGAAAATGCCATCGGGGCTAAATGCGCTGACCGGAAGTTTGTCACCCTGTTGTGCTAAAATGGGACGCATCACGTTTTTGACAAAATCCGGTTCATCTTTGCCCGCGGCCGGGCTGTCGGTGGCCTCGGCCCAGGAATCGGGATAGTCGATCTCCACCAGATGTTCGAGGGTCTGATCAACCGCGGTGACATTCATTTCGACGAGTCGCTCGCTTTTTTTGCCGAACAGCTTTTTGATCTGGTCTTTGAGATAATCGATGGCTTCTTCCACCGGGATAACGTTGGCCAGTTTGAAAAAGGCCGTCTGCATAATCATGTTGATACGACCCCCCAGGCCCACTTCAGAGGCAATTTCAACCGCATCGATGTTGTAAAATTTAAGTTTTTTTTGGGCAATCGTACGGCGCATGGATGCCGGAAGCTTTTCTTCCATTTCGTCCAGGGTCCAGGGTGAATTCAACACAAAGGTGCCGCCGTCTTTAATGCCCTCGAGCACATCATAAATGTCAACGTAATTATCTTTATGGCAGGCAATGTAATCGGCCGAATCAATCAAATAGGTGGATTGAATCGGCGTCTGACCGAATCTGAGATGAGAGATGGTCACACCGCCGGACTTCTTGGAGTCATAGGAAAAATACGCCTGGGCATACATGTCGGTGTTGTCGCCGATAATTTTAATGGCGCTCTTATTGGCCCCCACCGTGCCGTCGGCACCGATTCCCCAGAATTTACACTGAACGGTACCTTCGGGTGCCACATCAAGGCTTTCGCCCACATCAAGGGATGTATGGGTGACATCATCCACAATTCCAACCGTAAAATGATTCTTGGGGGTATCTGATTTCATATTTTCAAACACCGCCATGACCATGGCCGGATTGAATTCTTTGGAGCCCAAACCGTAACGGCCGCCGAGAATGACGGGTGTTTTGCTCTGCTCCATAAATGACGTGCACACATCCTGATAGAGCGGGTCGCCCAGCGCCCCCGGTTCCTTGGTGCGATCAAGAACGGATATGCGGGTGGCGGTTTGCGGAATAGCGGCAAACAGATGCTCGGCCGAAAACGGCCGGTACAGGCGAACCTTGACCAGTCCAACCTTTTCACCGTTTCCAACCAGGTAGTTCACGACCTCTTCGATGGTTTCACAGGAAGACCCCATGGAAATAACGATGTTTTCCGCTTCAGGGTCTCCGGTGTAATCGAAAAGGTTATAGGTCCGGCCGGTCAATTCGCTGACCTTTTTCATATAATCATCGACAATCGCGGCCACCTTTAAAAAGTAAGGATTGGCGGCTTCGCGTCCCTGGAAATAAATATCCGGGTTCTGGGCCGTTCCCCGCAACTCCGGTCTTTCCGGATTGGTGCCACGGGCGCGGAATCGGGCCACGGCTTCCATGTTGGTCAGTTTGGCCATATCTTCATAGTTAATGGTTTCAATCTTCTGAATTTCATGGGAGGTACGGAAACCATCGAAAAAATGAATAAACGGCAGGCTGGATTCGATCGCACTGAGATGCGCCACCAAACCGATATCCATGACTTCCTGCACGGAAGCCGACGCCAGCTGTGAAAATCCCGTCTGGCGCACCGCCATAACATCCTGATGATCGCCGAAAATCGACAGGGCATGGGCGGCAACCGCACGGGCTGAGACATGCAACACCCCCGGCAGCAGCTCTCCGGACATCTTATACATATTGGGAATCATCAGCAGCAGACCCTGAGATGCGGTAAACGTTGTGGTCAATGCTCCGGCAGCCAGCGAACCATGCACGGCCGCCGCAGCACCGGCTTCAGATTGTAACTGACGCACCGTCATGGTCTGACCAAATATGTTTTTGCGACCTTCAGCTGCCCACTCGTCGGCAATCTCGCCCATCGGAGAAGACGGAGTGATTGGATACAGCGTGGCCACATCACTCATGGCATAAGCCACCCAGGCGGCAGCGGTATTTCCATCCATTGTTTTCATTTTGTCTGACATTAGAATCTCCTTATAGTAATGATTCGGGTTGCGCGATACGCGGTTCGTAATACGAGTTTCGGGTTACGCGTTATGCATAAAAGCTTTGCCTTTCACCACGCACCGCGTACCCCGCAACCCGCACCTCACATCCCACAACGTGCAACACATTTTCATTTAATATTAAAAGAACAATCGTAAAACGTAAACTTAAATACCTCGATTCAATTCAATAGGTCCTCGAAGAAATCGTTGCCCTTATCATCCACAATGATAAACGCCGGGAAATCTTTGACTGTAATCCTATAAATGGCTTCCATTCCCAATTCGGGATATTCGATCAATTCCACCCTGGTGATACAATCTTTGCCTATCCTGGCGGCCGGACCTCCGATGGATCCCAGGTAAAATCCGCCGTATTTTCGGCAGGATTCGGTAACGGTTTTGGACCGGTTGCCCTTGGCCAGCATGATCAATGATGCGCCCTGGGCCTGAAATCCGGATACATAGGGATCCATACGCCCGGCGGTTGTCGGACCAAAAGCCCCTGAGGGGTATCCCGGCGGGGTTTTTGCCGGACCGGCATAGTAGATAATATGATCCTTGAAATATTGCGGTAGTGGTTCTCCGCGCTCCAGACGTTCGTTTAATTTGCCATGGGCAATATCCCTGGCAACGACGATGTCGCCGGTCAGCAACAAGGGGGTAGCCACCGCATATTGACTGAGCTGGGACCGAATCTGGTCCATCGGACGGTTCAAATCCACTCTCACCGTATCTTTATCATCGAGATCTACCTGCGGTAAATATTGGGCCGGATCGGTTTCCAGCTTTTCCAGGAAAAGGCCCGCCCGGTTAATCTTGGCCTTGATGTTACGATCCGCGCTGCAGCTGACGCCCAGCCCGATGGGCACCGAGGCGCCGTGTCGCGGCAGCCGGATGACCCGCGTGTCCAGGCACAAATATTTTCCACCGAATTGAGCGCCGATACCAAGTTCCCGGGAAATTTCCAGCAGCTGGGCTTCGAGTTCCAGATCTCTAAAGGCATGGCCGTATTCGTTTCCCTTAGTCGGCAAGCTATCCAGATACCTGGTTGTCGCCAGTTTTACGGTTTTCAGGTTGAGCTCGACCGAGGTTCCGCCGATAACGAATGCCAGATGATAGGGTGGGCAGGCGGCTGTGCCAAGGGTTTTCATCTTGGCTTTCATAAAGGACAATAAGTTTTGCGGCGTCAGGACAGCCTTGGTTTCCTGGTAAAGAAAGGTTTTATTGGCCGAACCCCCGCCTTTGGCGATAAAAAGAAAATGGTATTCATCGCCCTCGACGGCATAAAGTTCAATCTGAGCCGGCAAATTACAGCCGGTGTTTGTTTCTTCAAACATGCTGAGGGGTGCGTTATGTGAATAACGCAGATTACATTTGGTGTAAGCATTAAATACGCCTTTTGAAAGGGCGGCTTCATCCGAGTTGCCGGTCCATATCTGCTGCCCCTTTTTGCCGACAATAATCGCGGTTCCCGTGTCCTGGCACATGGGAAACTCGCCCTCGGCAGAAATCACGGCATTTTTTAACAGCTCCAGGGCCACAAATTTGTCATTGGCAGAACTCTGCGGATCTTTAAAAATGTCAGCCAACTGCTGCAGGTGTTCTGAACGCAACAAGTGCGAAACATCTTTAAAGGCCTGTTCGGCAAGTTGAGTTAATCCCGGTGGTGCTATCTTCAGGATATCTTGGCCATCTAATGATAATGTCGAGAGATGCTCATCGGTGAGCAACCGATATTCAGTGGCGTCATCTCCCAACGGGAACATCTCCTGAAATTTAAATTCAACCATACGTGTCTATTCCCCTTGATATGCCAGATTTAAGCGTGAAAAGGAATATGCAAAACATTAATTTCTATATGACTGTTGGTGGACTGTCAAGGTGTTTTATTGATGGGCAATTACAACGGAAAGCCAAGTCGAAAGGTAAATTGAAAATTCCAATATTCAATGATTGACCCGTCGGAGGCGAATCGAATTTTTGTCATTGGGAATCATTTGTAATCTAAAGTTTGACACTATCGCAAAATATCAGATTTCCCCTATCTTGGAGGGAAGGGATTCAGGGGAGGGAGAATGAGTTGAGGGACAGATCATATAAGCACTTCATCTCATAAATGAAAGAAAAAAATTGGAATCAAAGCCCCAGGTTGTGTTCGACGGCAAGGCGTCGATTTGGTTTAAAAGCGGAGCGTACACGATAGTACGTGAGCATTTTAAAACGAATCGCAACGCAGCCATCGGACACAAGATGGGGCTTTGAATCCAATTTTAGGCTGCTTCCTCTTCTTCTTCCTTTGGTTTAAGCTCCTCCGGCACCTCAATCATATTAATCAGCAGCGGTTTCAAAAAGGACCAGCGAATGCCGATTTTATAAACTTCTTCAAGATCGCGAATCGCGTCCCAGCAGTTATGGCAGGGGGCAATCACGAGCTTAGCGCCAGTGGCCAGAATCTGATCGCGTTTGACTTTCAGTCCGATATTGCGTTCCTGCCGATAGCGCCCGATGCCGTTTAAGCCGCCGCCACCGCCGCAGCAGAAATTATGCTCCCGGTTGGGCTTCATGGGTCTGAAATCCTCGGCCATGTAACTCATGATTTCCTCAGCCATATTCCCCAGGCCGGCATTGCGGACATAGTTGCAGGAGTCCTGATAGGTCACCGGTTCCTTGATTTTTTTGGAAGGATCGACTTTAAGCTTACCGGTTCTGAGCGCTTCGGCCACCCACTCCACGTAATGAAAACTTTCAATTGGCGTTTTCCCGGATTTAAGCCCGGCCCAGTAAGGCCCTTCGATGACCGTCGCCCGGTAAGCATGTCCGCATTCGGTAACCACCATTCGTTTGGGTTTTAATCGCTCCATGGCATCATACACCGATTCGACCTGCATCTTGCATGCCTCCCAATCGCCACCGAACATGGCCAGGCTGGTTTCTTCCCAGCCCTCACTGGGAACCGTCCAGTTCTCACCGGCCACATGAAACAAAATCGCAGCTTCGGCGAGATCTTCGGGATAATGTTTCGGCTCCCTGGCATTGACGGTATATATGATGTCGGCATTTTCGACATCAATGGGAATCTTTAATCCGGGCCAGTCATCTTCATATTCTTCGGCCATCCATTCACAGGTATCCACCCAGTCTTCGGTGGTGATATCCATCTGGGCCCGGTAGACTCTGTGCATTCCGGAACCGATTTTCATCTCCCAGGGTACAAAACCCTGTCCGAAGAGCAATCCGCGCAAATAACTGAACATGATCCCGGTATCGATACCAAACGGGCAGTATATACCGCAACGTGTGCAGCAGGTGCATTTCGCATAAGCCGTATCCATACACATCTGCATAAAAGCATTGTCCACATCTCCTTTGCGCTTGATAATTTGGCCGAGAGTGGATTGGATCTTATACGAAGGGACCTGTTTGGGGTCTTTGTTGTTGGCGAGATAATAAAAACAACTTTCAGCACAAAGG
>JASFPE010000279.1:0-7817 GCA_050116155.1 Desulfobacterales bacterium | reverse complement strand
CTAAACTTACAAGTGAACTAATCAAAGACGGATAAAAATGATCCCACATGGCGGGATCAAGGTATTTTATCATTTAAAATAAAAAGACAGAGCGATGCGATTCCTTAATTTTAGGCACTTTAGGCATTTTAGTTCACTTTAGGCACTTTTATAGAATTGCCTATGAATCCTCAGGAACCTTTATGTGAACAATTGACAAACTTAATAACAGGGGACGACACATGGGACCACTTCAGGGAGTAAAGATCATCGAGTTTGGTGGCATCGGACCGGGGCCCTTTTGTGCCATGATGCTTTCGGACATGGGAGCCGAGGTCATCCGCATCGAAAGGAAGGGGCATGTGGCGCGAACAAAACCGAAATATGACGTCATGATGCGCAATCGTCGTTCGGTTTACATCGATCTCAGAAAGCCCGAGGGCAGTGCTGCCGCACTCAGGATGGTGGCGCAGGTGGATGCCCTGCAGGAAGGTTTTCGACCGGGGGTGATGGAAAAATTGGGACTGGGGCCGGATGTGTGCCTGGAGCGTAACCCGCGGCTTGTTTATGGTAGAATGACCGGTTGGGGGCAAGAGGGTCCAATGGCAAAAGTCGCCGGCCATGATATCAATTACATATCATTATCGGGAGCCTTGCATACCTTTGGTCGCCATGGGCAAGCGCCGGTGGCACCGCTAAATATGGTGGGTGATTTCGGTGGCGGAGGCATGCTGCTGGCCTTCGGCATTGTCTGCGCTCTTTTTGAAGCCCAGAAGTCCGGCGAAGGCCAGGTAATCGATGCGGCCATGGTGGATGGCTCAGCCGCTTTAATGGCCATGATCTATGGTCTGCGAGAATCTGGATTTTGGGCGGATGCCCGCGGCGTCAATCTCCTGGACAGCGGTGCCCATTTTTACGATGCCTATGAAACTGCAGATGGCAAATATATTTCGGTGGGATCCATTGAGCCCCAGTTTTATGAGCTGTTGCTGCAACACACCGGCATCGATGATCCGGATTTTCAGAATCAGATGAATCAAGATAAATGGCCGCAGTTTAAAGAAAAACTCAGTGAAATATTCAAAACCAAAACCCGGGATGAATGGTGCGATGAAATGGAAGGAACCGATGTGTGTTTTGCCCCGGTTTTATCTCTCGATGAAGCCTCCGAGCACCCTCAAATTCGGGTAAGAAAGACATTCATCGAGGTGGACGGGGTTCGCCAGCCGGCGCCGGCCCCGCGATTTTCACGCACCCCGCCGGAAATTAAACATTCGCCGCCGACTCCCGGAGAGCACACCGAAGCAGTCCTGAGAGATTTTGATTTTAGCGAAAAGGAAATTGAGACATTAAGAAAGGCCAAAGCGATATAATCAAAACGATATATTACAGGGCCCAATATCGCTGCTTAAGCCAAGTTACAGGTTGCCTTGTTTCGATAAATTTGTCAGGATATCGCTCATGCATATTTCTGAAGGTGTGCTATCGGGTCCGGTGCTGATTTCGGGTGCGGCTCTGGCTGCCGTTGGCACGGCCATTGGGCTGAAGAAACTGGACTATGATCAGATTGCCAAAGCCGGAATGCTTTCGGCTGCCTTTTTTGTGGCGTCGTTGATCCATATTCCCATCGGACCGGCCAATGCCCACTTGATATTAAACGGCGTTATGGGACTTTTACTCGGCTGGACGGCTTTTCCTGCCATTTTTGTAGCGCTGGCATTGCAGGGCGCTTTTTTCCAGTTTGGCGGAATTACCACCCTGGGTGTCAACACCATTATTATGGCCCTGCCGGCAGTTTGTTGTTATCTTGTTTTTGGTCGACTGGTCCACAAAAGCCTCCGGATTGCTGCAGTCGCTGCTTTTGCCTGTGGATTTCTATCGGTGCTCCTCAGCGGCATGTTTGTAGGCTTGTCCTTGATTTTCACGGAAGAAAACTTCCTGGAGGTCTCCGGTATTATTATTGTCGCCCATATACCGGTTATGATTATCGAAGGTATTACAACTGCAATTTGTGTGACGTTTTTGCGCAAAGTCCGGCCGGAGATGTTATCTGGCTATCACGGCTAGTCACCAAGCGTATTTTTACTGACAGCAACTGGTAATAAACCGGGGGGATCATCTACAATAAGGTTTCAGGTGTCGGGTGTCAGGTGTCAGGATTTAAAGCATGGTGCTTGGGGCAGGGGGCATGAGGTTCATGAATTCGGAATGAGGAATGCGGAAAAGTCAGATTGCGCGATACGTGTTCCGGGCTTCTTGTTAAATTAATGATTCGAAATCATCGGATGTTGACGCGCAACGCGTAACTTGCAACGCGCAACTGAGCACTGAATGCTGACACCTGACACCCGACACCTGAAACCTTATAACTGAAGGTTGTGTGTTATGAAACCAGCTCCACTACTATTCTCGATTGTAATATCTGTTAGCCTTGCTGTTCTGCCGATGATGGTCGGTTCTGCATTGGCTCATCGGGTGAATGTATTTGCCTGGGTGGAAGGTGATATGATTCATGTGGAGAGCAAGTTTTCGGGCGGTAAGAAAGTGAAAGCCGGCAAGATCTCTGTCATGGATCCCCAAGGTGTCGAGCTGGTTTCGGGTCGGACCAATGATCAGGGCAAATTTTCTTTCAAGGTTCCCAAACGAACAGATTTAAAAATCGTGCTTACCGCCGGGCAAGGGCACCGGGGAGAGTGGACCTTGCGCGCTGATGAGATTAAAGAATTGCCATCGGGGACAGCTCTGGAAAAAAGTACCGAAAAAGCCATGCAACCAGAAGGAAAAGAAACCATTTCCATAACATCCATGGATTCTGGCACAGCAGCACCGGAAACTGCCATTAAGCCAGAAGAGCTGGTGGCCATCATCGAAACTGTTTTAGATAAGAAATTAAAGCCCATAACCCGGATGCTGGCTGATCTGCGGCAAGAGGGCCCCACTTTAAGAGACATTATTGCAGGCATCGGTTATATCCTCGGCCTGGTCGGTGTCGCTGCGTATGTTCATAGCCGCAAAAAGAAAGAGTAGTCATCCGCCATGCTCCAGGAACCGTTTGCACTTGGAAATTCATTTATTCATCGGCTCGACCCGCGCATTCGTCTTATATCTGCCGGAGTCTTTTCAATTGTTGTGGCTCTGTCCCGCGACTTTCAGACTTTGACCGCCGCTGTCCTGATTTCATTTTTATGGGTTATCCTGGCACAGTTGTCTGCCTGTGAAATGATTAAACGAATCATCCTGGTAAACAGCTTTATTGTGCTTCTCTGGTTGGTTCTTCCGCTGACTTTTCAGGGCCCCCACGCTTTGACACTCGGACCGTTAAGGATCTACAACGCCGGCATCACCATGGCAGCACAAATCACGTTGAAATCCAATGCCATTTTGCTGGCGCTGATCGCATTGGTTGCAACCATGAACCTGTCAGTTCTCGGAAATACCCTCAATTGGCTGCAGGTGCCCGACAAGATCGTCCATTTGCTGTTGATGACCTATCGTTACGTGTTTTTGATTGAACAGGAGTACCAACGACTGATCCGCACCGCCCAAATCAGGGGTTTCCGGCCGGGAACCAATCTGCATACTTACAAGACGTATGCCTCCATCGTCGGTATGCTCCTCGTACGTTCGGCTATCCGGGCAGACCGGGTCTATCAAGCCATGCTTTGCAGGGGGTTTAAACGCAAGTTTTATTGTTTGCACGAATTTAAGGCCGGCAAACACGAGTGGCTGTTTGCCACCGCCATGGCGGGTGTTATCTTGACATTGATCTATCTTGAATGGCTAAGAAAAGGGACAACAGGTTAATTTTGGCCACATAATACTTAGGTGCTAAGTGATGCGATATCGACAAAATTTAGTCGATGTTTGTAGGTTACCGTTTTTTACATTTGGAGATGATGCTGGATGCTGGATACTCGATGCTCGATAATGGCACAACCCCGATTTTTTCCCGAGCATTCTGTATCACGCATCGAGTATCTGATGAATATTCAATTTTCAATCTGCAATAGTCAATTATGCACTCAGAAGCTCCACTGATAAATTTAAAAGATATCAAATTCAGTTATCCCGGTGACAAGGTTGTGCTGAACCATCTTGATTTCGAATTTTACAACGGTGATCGGATGGGACTAATTGCTCCCAATGGCAGCGGCAAGACGACTTTTCTCCATCTCATCATGGGATTGAATATGCCGACTTCAGGCCATATGGAGCTTTTCGGAAAAACCGTCACCAGCGCTAAAGATTTTGCAGAAGCCCGACGACGCATAGGGTTGTTGTTTCAGGATCCCGATGATCAGCTTTTCAGCCCGACCGTCATTGAGGATGTGGCATTCGGGCCGCTGAATTTGGGCCATTCCAGAGAAAATGCCCTGAACATTGCACGGCATACACTGGCAAATCTGGGCCTGGAGGGGTTTGAAGATCGCATTACATTCAAACTATCGGGTGGTGAAAAACGGCTCGTATCTCTGGCCACCGTCCTGGCCATGGAGCCGGATGTACTGCTTCTGGATGAGCCGCTCACCGGACTTGACTACGACACCGCCTCAAAAATAGTAGAGATAATTTCCAACCTCGATCAATCCTGCATTATCATTTCGCACGATATCGATTTTCTTTTGTACACAACCAGTAAAATCTGTACCATAAAACGCGGTAAAATTATTTTTGAAGATGAAGCGCAAATACATGTGCATCGACACGTGCATCCGCATGGGCGATATCCCCATAAGCATGAATGATTTAAACGCTTTCACAAACTACCCAAACTTCTGACGGCGACCAAAAGACAAGGAAAACAGTTGCTATCATTTTTTCAAAACTTTTCATCTTCCCATTTTTTCTTCACGGCCTTAAAGGCATCATCGACAATCTCCAATGTTTGATCAATGTCTTGCGCCGTATGCGCGGTGGATAGAAACCAGTTATGATGGGGAGTGAAATACGCCCCGCGTCTGGTGCATTCCGCACACCAGTCCTGGTGCAGCATCATACTCTCATCATCGGTGATTCGTATATAGGGCATTGACGGAACACCGGTGACCTTCAAGGTGAACCCATATCCCGTGGCTATATCCACCATGGCGCCCGTTAACTTTTCCCCTTGGGTTTGCATGATCTGCGGGCCCTGGATTTCTTCAAGTCCCTTTAGATTTACCAGACAGGCTGCCATCGGAACCGCCTCGAAAAAAAAGCTTCCCGTATAAAATACCCGGGCTGCGATATTTTTAAGTGCATCGGTTCCTAAAAGTGCCGAAATGGGATGCCCATTTGCCAGGGCCTTTCCCAAGCACAAGAGATCCGGCTTAAAGCCAAAATATTCGTTTGATCCGCTCATATCCAACCGAAAACCGTGTCGAATGTCATCGATGACTAGCACAATACCCTCTTGGCGGCAAATCGCTTCGACATTTTGCCAGTAACCATCAGCCGGCATTTCATTGTCCTTGAAGACTGGAACATGATAAGGCGTGGCGATGAATCCGGCAATTTCATTCGGATTTTCAGAAATGGCGTCTTCAAAAGCTTTAATATCGTTCCATTTGATTCGAATAATATTATGATAGTCCTCTTCGATCAATCCATGATGCCCCGGCACTTGCATCCAGGGAGCCGCACCGTGGTAGCCGCCCTGGATCATGACAATCTTCTTTCGTCCGGTTGCGTCGCGGGCGATCATCGTGGCGTAATTGGTCACATCGGCCCCGTTTTTGGCAAAATAGGCCCAATTCGCAAAAGGAACCAGATCTGTTAAATATTCCGCCAGCTCCACCATAACTGCAGGGGCGCCGGTCGTTAAGTTGCCTGATTTGAGTTGCTCCAGCGCCGCATGATCCACAGCTGAATTTTGATAGCCCTGGATCATCGGGCCGAAGGCGCACATGTAGTCAATGAATTCATTCCCATCCACGTCCCAGAATCGGGCGCCTTTTGCTCGCGCGGTATAAAACGGGTAGTGGGTTGCCGGAATCAGCGGCGCCGGGCTGTAATGGCCGTAGATACCTCCTGGAATGATGTTGGCCGCTCTGGAAAAAAAATCCTGGGATTTTGAATATGAAAAAGTTTTCATCACAGGGATACTCCTATTTCAAATAAAGGGGAATACGGTCCAGAATAAGGCTAATTGAATCAATCATCGGGATTTGCCCTTTGATCAGAACATTTCCAGATGCGATGGCGGTGAAGGCATCCAATTTTCCGTTCAAAAAATCGTTTGCCACCCGAACATTCTGCATAAATATGCATGCCATTGGCCGCTCCGTATCTCCTTTCTTTACGAAAACATCGCCATTTTGAAAATCGAGATGGATGGAGGGGCCATGCGGCATTATTTTTATAAGCATCCGGCCGTTGCCGATATGCGATGCAACAGTTTTGGCGATCGGATCGAGTCGAACCAATTCTTTTACTGCAAATACGGCCGTATTCAACGTGAAACGGGTGTTTAGCTCGAGGTATTTTGTCACCTGCAACCGCTTGTCGGAGGGGGTGAGATAGTATTCCAGCTTATCGGTCAATTTAGAGAACTCTTTGATGAGAAATTTTAGTTTAGTAAATCCCTTTAGCGGGATCGGAGTGCCGTTGCCAGCAAACATTCGGTTGAGATGGGCGGGTGAAAAGAAAAACAATTTCAAGGAAGGATTGCTGTGGTTGCCCTGTTGAACCCGACAACGGCCGTTTTTAAATCTCACAAAGGCCTTTGGCCCCCGGAAGACGGTAAATTGGAGACTGGTGTCCCAGTGTTTCGTCAGGGCGGCCATATCATCATCGAATTGGACCAAGTCTTCCAAATTTTGCAGCACGGCCGTTAGATTCAAGTTTGCCTTAATGATGTCATATATCATTTTTTATCTTACTCCGGATGGAAGCTGTAGTGACCCGTCAAGTTCACTGCCGTACCGGATCTATGGTATCAGACAGCATCGTTATCAAGCTGGATTTTGGTTTTAGCTCAGCGTGGTTTCGATCTTCTGAGCGACCGTCTCGGCCGTCGGCAGCATGGCGTTTTCCAGATTTTTGGCATACGGTATCGGATTTTCCGGCGCTGCTATCTTAAGCGGAGCCCCTTTTAATAAATTGAAGCCGGCTATGGTTGTCCGTGAGATGATTTCCGAACCGACACTGCCGCTGAACGTACCTTCTTCAATAGTAGCAAGATATCCGGTCATGGCCACCGAATCGAGAATCGTTTTGGTGTCCATCGGATACAGGGTGGCCAGATCAATGACTTCGGCCTCGATGCCGCTTTGCGAGAGAATTTTAGCAGCCCCAAGGGCAACGCTTACCCCCAGCAAATAGGTAACAATCGTGATATCAGCTCCCCGGCGAATGGTGCGGGCCTTTCCAATCGGCAGTGTAAAATCGGTGTCCGGCACCTTCCCGGCATCGGCATACAGCAGTTTGTGTTCAAAAAATAGGACCGGGTTATTGGAACGGATGGCACTTTTTAATAAACCCATAGCTGTAAACGCATCCGAAGGAGCTATCACGATGAGCCCCGGGATGCCAAAGAAAAATTTTTCCATAGATTGGGAGTGCTGGGCGGCCATGCCGATTCCACTGCCCAGAGGGGTGCGGATGGTAAGCGGAACCGACACCTGGCCACCGGTCATATATCTTAATTTGGCCGCCTGATTCAAAATAGGATCCATACAGCAGGTTAAGAAATCGGCAAACAAAACTTCCGAAACCGGACGCATGCCTGTCAACGCGGCGCCCACGGCTCCTCCGATAAAACCGTTTTCCGAAATAGGCGTATCGATAATGCGCTCAGGGCCGAACTTATCCAGTAACCCGTTGGTGACATTAAAATAGCCGCCCAGTGAAATGTCTTC
>JASFPE010000278.1:0-7843 GCA_050116155.1 Desulfobacterales bacterium | reverse complement strand
TGATATTAATCGTCATTCTGCAGTGGATTTCCATTCCATCATGGCTATTCTGGAGTATCATTGGCGCCTGGCTTGCCAAAGACATTATTATGTTCCCTTACGTATGGCGTGCTCACGATATGAGCCGACCGGGTATTTCGCGGTCGATGATTGGTGAATGTGGAATTGTAAAGAAGCGATTGGATCCTTCGGGTTATATTCAGATCGGCGGCGAACTCTGGCGGGCAGAAAGCGTTGAAGCCGGATTGCCGATCGAAATCGGACAAGTCGTGAAAGTTATAAAAATGGAAGGGTTGAAGCTTTACGTTAGGTTTGAAAATTCTGGAAACTGAATAAAGCTGTATTTCATTGGTAAAAAGTTATATAATCAACTAATCAGAACATTTTACTTTCTTATTATATCAAATGGTTGTCCATCCATCCGGCTAAAAAATTAATCATGGCTGAGCTTGCGGTTTAGGATAAAATTGGGGATTCACCATGGACAATGGAATTGTTAAATGCCCCAGATGTGATACGGATAATCCGGTTGAATCCGATATTTGTTATATATGCGGCGCAGCGCTTCATGAGCAACCACCCCGCAAAGCCGGAAAGAAATGGCTTTATGGCCTGATAGTTACTATAATTATTTTCGGCATCGGTGGATTTTGCTATTTCTATTTTATTACCGCAAAGCCGCTTGAAAAATTGGCTTACAAAGCATATCCGCCTGAGTCCATAAAGCAAAAAGACAATGTTGATCCGTCTGCACCAGCCGTATCCTCTGAACAGCCTGCAGATACCCAAAAAAAGCCCGATCCCCTGAAACCGAGCCTTCCTCAAAAGATGAAAATTGCTATCGGTATCGTTATCATTCGAGACGTTACGGATAAATCGATGGTTCAGCACGCTGCACCGGTTTTAGCCGGGGGCTGGGTGGCATTGCCAAGAAGGCTTTGCCTGGGAGGGTATCATTGGGTATTGACATTGGGTGCGGATAAAGAACTAGATATATTGCATGGACTCATCGGCCAGGATGATCCTATCGGATTATGGCGCGTTACGGAAGATCAAACCATCCAAGGTCCTGAACTTGCTGCATGGATAATGGATAAACCCGTTGAGTGGATGTCACTTCAAAGTGAAACCCAGTCCAAACCTGTTAAGATAACCGTGCAGAGCAATCAACAGCATTTTATCAAAGCAACATTGACAGGCAATATCAATGAACCCGGGATTCTACTTCAGCAGGGTAAGGTGGTGGGCTGGACCTTTGGAAGCCTTCTCGAAGATGCATATCTGTGGAACGGACCCGCGGGTGCGGACCTTGGCCCTGAAATCCGGGTAGACGATTTTTATCAAGCAACCTTTGCCAACAGCAGAGAGGAAGAATTCCTAATGGCCCGTGCCATGGGAGACGACTACACCCATTTGGAGCGTCTGGCAGCATTTGCCAATGGCTATCGCTTTGATTCAAAACTGGCGGTCACCGAGCGTCCCGATTATCTCCAAAACCAAGCGGTGGTCAGCGAGATGCGGGTGCTGATCAAGCAGGCAGTTGAAGAGGGATTTGCCGAACAGGTTGCCAATATTTTCGATGCGCAGATTCTGGTCCAGGCCTCAGATGTTGCATTGGTAGGCGACGTGATCAACGCTACGGTTGAAGGGTACGATTTTGAAGAAGCCACCGTACTGGCTGAAGATGTTGCTCAACGGATTCAATTGTCGGATAGCAAAGACAAGTTGACGCTTATCCAGATGAGATCCAAACTGTATCAAAATTGGATTTCCAGCCTGATTGACAACGGTAACATTCAGGCCGGCTGGAATGCTTATGAACTGGGTAGACAGAATCTGCCGGAGGACCTCGAGATTCACCTCCTGGGTGTGAAATTGGCTTTGGCACAGAATGACTGGGCCGCCGCTGAAAAACTTATCGCGATGCGGGAGTATCCATTAACGCTTCAAGACCGGGTACAAAACTTACAGGCACAAATTTCGGACCTTAAGGGTCAGGAAGGGAAAATCGTCATCCAATTTAGACCGGGTACGCGTAATATACCGGTCACCGCCGTACTCAATCAAACAGTAGAGCAGAAATTTATTGTTGATACCGGGGCATCAACGGTTACGATTCCGAGCTCAACCGCCGATCGCCTTGGCCTCTCCGTTGATAGCGGCAACCCCATGCGAAAAGTGGTCACCGCCAGCGGTGTCATCGATGCTCCCGAGGTCATTCTACCTTCCATTACGGTGGAGGGCTGGGAGGTGACGGATATTACTGCGCTGGTTGTGGATATTCCCAGCCAATCGGATTTAGGGCTTTTGGGGCTTAATTTTCTTGGGCGTTTTCGAATGGATTTGAATACAGATGAGGGGATACTACTCCTGGAACCCCGCTAGAACTGATCTTAAAGCCCCTTATTTTGCTCGATTGTCCGCCGGATTGCGTGAAGTTGATAATTGTTTCGCGGCAAAATACCGCTCCCACTCAGAATATTGGAAAATAGATTGAAACCCTTGAGTTTATCATTATGGCAAGTGGGAGTGGCTTCCAGCCACGATTAGTTCGTAGCGCATTTTCTTGTGCTTACGTCTTGCTTAGCACCTTAATTATTATAATCAGATTGCGAAGTTATGCTTATTTTTAGCGGGGCTCTCAAGCAAAATCTGGGGCTTGAAGATCAGTTCGGGTTTGTTTAAAATTATTGTCTTTCTCGATGTTGAAATCTCACCCGGGGCGGGACTTAAACAAATATCGAATTTCTGAATTTATCTATGCCAAATGTGAAAGCGAAAATTGAATCGCTGTTTGAGACCACTGGCCGCCGCCTCTACCAAAACCGCATCAAGGTTCTCATACTTGTTTTTGTGATTATCGGCTTATTCATCTACCGGCTCCCTTCCATAACCATTGATACATCCTCTGAATCCTTGCTGCATAAGGATGATCCCAGTATTTTAGAATACAACCGTTTTCGAGAACAGTTCGGTCGCTCAGAGATGATCATCATTGCGGTTCAAGCACCCAATGTTTTTGAAGCCGACTTCCTATCCAAGCTCAAATCGTTTCACCATGATCTTGAAGAAGAAATTCCCTACCTTCGTGAAGTTCATAGCTTGATTAACGCCAGAGATACGCGGGGGCAAGAAGATCAACTCATCGTTGAAGATCTCTTTGAGGATTGGTCCGAAAAGATCACCGGCCTTGATGACCTCAAACACCGGGTGTTGAATAATCCGTTTTATTTAAACCACCTGATTTCAGAAGATGGGCGCATCACTGCGGTGGTGATTGAAACCGAAGCATTTGTGGCAGCGCCTGTGTCCGATGCAGACGTCCTGGATGATTTTGCAGAAGATGAGATTGAAGCGCCACCAACATCAGTAACATCTCATTATTTTTCGGGGAAGGAAAACCGTGAGGTCGTTGATGCCGTGAAGCGGGTTGTAACGCGTTATCATGCCAAAGATTTTGACTTAACCGCATCCGGTGGACCCATCGTCGTTGATGCCTTTAATCGTGCTACCTTGAAGGATATTCAAAAATGTATTGTCATGTCTCTGGTGGCCGTGGCTTTCTTCCTGGCGATCATCTTCTGGCGGTTGTCAGGGGTCATTTTGCCCATGCTGGTGATTCTTTCATCTCTGGTTTCCACCCTGGGATTAATGGCCTGGATGAACGTTCCGATTAAGATCACCACCACCGTCATCCCGGCATTTTTGCTAGCGGTTGGGGTTTGTGACTCTGTTCACGTTTTGGCTATCTTTTATCGTCGGTTTGAACACGGAAGCAGCAAAGAAGATGCCATCGCCTATGCCCTAAGGCATTCCGGTTTGGCGATTGTCATGACCAGTTTGACCACCGTCGGAGCGGTGCTATCATTCACCTTGGCGGATCTGGCCGCCATTGCCGAAATTGGATATTTTGCGGCTGCCGGTGTGATGCTGGCCTTAGTCTACACCATATTAATGCTTCCGGCCTTGCTGGCATTAACCCCATTGCGGCCTTCAAAGGCCATTACCCGAAAATCGGCAGTAATGGATGAAATATTACGGGGTGTGGCCAGGTTTTCCGCAGTCCATCGGTTTAAAATTGTGATCGTCAGTCTGGTAATCTTTGCCATTTTTTTCCCGACGATTTTTACGCTGAAGTTTTCCCACAATGTCGTCAGGTATTTCCCGGATAGTATGCCGTACCGGCATGAATTAAATTATATCGACCAACACCTGAAAGGCACCATCACCCTCGAGCTGGTGTTGGATACCGGCCGGGAAAACGGGCTGCACGACCCCAGGATATTAAATCAAATCGAAATGTTTTGCCGGCAAACAGAGCAGATTCAACGCCAGGACATATCGGTTGGAAAAGTATATTCGATAACTGATATTTTGAAAGAAATACATCAGGCTCTAAATGAGAACAGCGTCGATTTTTATCGAATTCCCCGCGACCGGGAGCTGATCGCACAGGAATTTTTACTTTTTGAAAATAGTGGTGCCGATGATCTTGAACGGATTGTCGACAGTCAATTCAGTAAAACCCGTATCACCATTAAAACGCCCTGGGTAGATGCGGTGGTGTCCAAAGAGTTTAGCGAGGAAACCAACCGAAAACTGCAAACGCTTTTTCAGGGAATTGCGACCATCCAATCCACCGGTTTGATGTCGTTGATGGTGAGGGCGATCGTTGTAGCCATACACAGCATGGCCAAGAGCTACGTTATCGCTTTTGTCGTCATTACGCTGTTGATGATTTTATTAATCGGAGATTGGAAAATCGGCTTGTTGAGTATGGTCCCAAACCTGCTGCCGATCATCATCACCATGGGATGCATGGGATTGGCAAAGATTCCGCTGGACATAAACAGCTTGATGATTGGCAGCATCGCTCTGGGTATCGTGGTGGATGATACGGTGCATTTTATGTACAATTTCCAGAGATATTACCTTAAAACCACGGATCCATACGCTGCCATTGAAAAGACGCTGCTGGGCACCGGACGGGCGCTGTTGATTACCTCATTGGTTCTTTGTACGGGGTTCTTTATATTATTATCAGCCTCTTTAAATAACTTCGTCATATTTGGGTTCTTTACCGGAGTAACCATATTAATTGCCTTGCTGGCTGATTTCATATTGGTTCCGGCACTAATGCTGCTGATTAAACACAAGCGACAGGCGTTAAGCGGCCCGCCGCAACCGTCTAAAATTCTTCGATGACTTCACATCTTTCTATAAATTGCTCGATATTCTCGCGCGCATGAACACAGGCCCCCATCGCACCGGCCAATTTGATGGTGATCGGATCGTCTTCGCCCAAAAGGGCTTTTGCTTTTTTCAGTATTTGCAGCCCATTCTCAAAATGGTCATTGATGTCTCGCAGTATTTCTTTTCGTTTACGGTGCTTGGTGCGTTCTTTGGCGATCACCGGCAACAGGCGTTGGATGGAATATTCCACCAGGGCATCCCGGGGGGCATTGAATTTTCGGGATATTTCTTCCAAAGATATCAATGTTCGACGGCTGATCACAAATGTTTTTTGGATGCGCTCCAGGGTATGAAAATCCTCTGACTCAATTTCCTTGGCAATCAAATTCAATGATCCTGCATCTTCGATCAATTGATCGAAAAGGGATTTTTGTTTGATTCCCAGGTGAACCGCCACAATGCTTAAGGCTTCGATCGCCCTGGATGACAATTTAAAGGTGGCCCGGACCGATTGCCGTCCCCTCAGGTCATCAGCCGACGGTAGTGGCAGCGATATGCTCTCTGTGATGGTAAATTTGTCTTGTTTAGCCATAGTTTTTCTACCTCGGATGGGTTCTGTCTATTATCGCGATGAATTACCGGTTATTATAAAATAAAAAAGTAATGAAAATATTTTTTATATTATTAAGTTAATTAGCTTCATTTTTACTTAGCAGGTTTGACATGAAATGTAAAATAGAAAA
Source organism: Desulfobacterales bacterium (assembly GCA_050116155.1). Classification (GTDB taxonomy): domain Bacteria; phylum Desulfobacterota; class Desulfobacteria; order Desulfobacterales; family JAHEIW01. The sequence continues at coordinate 1,907 of JASFPE010000278.1, read as the reverse complement.
TTCTGGCCGAAAGGATTTAGAAATAGTTTGACACGGTCCACAAAATGGTGTGAAATAAAAAGACCGGTCGGTATTTTTTCGATTTGGTTATTATTGGAGGATAAATGGAAAGCAAAGGAACGCGAACGCGTCGTAATATTATTGAAAAATCTTTGCAGCTATTTTCGGTTAAAGGATTCTACAACACCTCTATTAGTGACATTCAGGAAGCTACCGGTTTGACCAAAGGAGGTCTTTACGGACATTTTACCAGTAAAGAGGACATTTGGTACGCCGTTTACGATGAAGCCGTAACTATATGGAAAAACATTGTTTTCAAAGATATGCGCAGCAATACCGGTCCGCTTGAGCGAATCGTTACGTTTATTGAGAACGACCTAGAGGATTACCTGGGATCGGATGTATTTGACGGTGGTTGTTTCTTTCTCAACATGCTTGTGGAGCTATCCGGTCAATCCGCCGCAATGAGCAAGCGTATATTAAGTGGTTTTGTCCGTCTATCCAAACTGATGCAAACATGGCTGGAAGAGGCCGGGAAAAATGGAATGCTGAAAGAAGGACTGGACTACAAAGAGATTGCAAATTTCATCGTCATATCCCTGAATGGTGCCGCTGCACTTTACATTTCCAGCAGGGATGCTTTGATTTTAGAACAAACCGTCAATCAGCTTCAGTTTTATATCCGGCAATTAAAAAAATAATCCATCGATTAGAATGTTGAGAAAGACAGAATTCAAAAATATACCGACCGGTCTTTATTAAAAATGATATGTCCTTTGCATATTTTCGATTTCGGAAGGTTATAGGGTTAAGCTGGTTGAGGCTTCTCATTTAACAACAAGGAGTTGAGGAATGGAATTTGAAAGTCTGCTGGCGGATAGAACGGAAAAGATGGGGATGAATGCCATTCGTGAAATTTTAAAGGTTGTTTCCCAGCCCGGAATGGTATCCCTGGCCGGCGGTATTCCGGCCCCTGAAAGCTTTCCGATTGATATTATCAGAAAATTGACGTCAATTGTATTTGAAAAGTATTCATCCAAAGCCTTGCAATACGATCCCACAGAAGGATTTTATCCCTTGAGAAAGGCCTTGGCCGATTATTTGCAAAAAAAGGACGTTCATGCCCAAGCCGATGAGGTTCTTATCGCGAGTGGATCCCAGGGAGTGCTGGACGCGATCGGTATGGTCTTGATTTCAAAAGGGGACCGTATTGCCGTGGAGGCGCCAACCTATCTGGGAGCGCTTCAGGCCTTCAACCCCTATGAGCCCGAATATATCAGGCTGGATACCGATGATAACGGTCTGGTGCCCGCGTCACTTGAGAGCATTTTACAATCCACCGGCATAAAGTTTATTTACCTGGTTCCCACGTTTCAGAATCCAACCGGCAGGACCATTAACCTTGAACGCAGAATGGAAATTGCTGCGATGATAAAAAAACACGATGCCTTGCTGATTGAGGACGACCCTTATAGCGCATTGCGATACCGGGGAGAGAATCTTCCGCCGATTAAAACCATGGCGCCGGACAATGTGGTTTATGTCAGCACCCTTTCCAAGGTTTTCGCCCCGGGTCTTCGTATCGGTTTCTGTGTAGCTCCTGCCGTGATAAGAAAATGGCTTGTGGTGGTTAAACAGGGTATTGATCTTCATACCAGCACCTTGAATCAGGCGCTGGCCGCAGAATATTTATCCGGCGGATATCTGGAAACGCATCTTCCCAATATTATTAATCTTTACCGTCCCAAACAGGAAGCGATGCTGTCTGCGCTGGGAAGCTATTTTCCGGATAGCTTTAAATGGTCGAAACCGGAAGGCGGAATGTTTCTCTGGGCCGAGGGTCCCGAAGGCCTTGATATGGAGACGGTTTACTGGAAGGCCGTTGAGCGTAAAACCGCCTTTGTGCC
>JASFPE010000277.1:0-7890 GCA_050116155.1 Desulfobacterales bacterium | reverse complement strand
GCTGTCTAACCGGCTTTAGAACTAGACCTTTGAGACTATCCTCCCGATGTCTGCGGAAAGGCAGTGTTGGCATACAAATACTCCATCTTTTCCTTGTGTTTCAATTCTTCATTGGCCATTTTAAAAAGCATGGATTTCGTTTCACCCTCGGCATGCAGGCCGGCGAGCTCGGTATAGAATTGGTGCGACCTGCTTTCTCGGTGAGCCGCAATCAAATAAACATCCTGACTGCTCATATTCTCTTCAATTTCCGGCTCCTCTAAATATTCAGCAATTTTGTAATCCACGGAATCGGTCATTCGCAATGCATCGCCACCATAATTTCCTTCACGGTAGTTTACCAGAAACGCCTTATGCTTCTTTTCCTCGCCGGCGATAAATTCAAGGGTGTCTCTAACGCTCTGATCTTCGACATAACCATAAATATCCATGTAAAAGTCATAGGCTTCCTCTTCCCGTTGAATCGCCAAATCGAGAATGTCAGAAAATCTTCGGTCCATATAGGATCCTCCTTTTTGATTTATTCTAGTTTTTTGTGACTCACAATATAAAATAGATCAAAAACCATATCCGTCAATAAACGTTTAAAATTATATTCATACATAAGCTCTCAACAATTGAAAAAAATTTTCGAATTGAGAGGTTGAAATTCAATGGCAAGTTGGAGTAAAAAGATATAGCGCAATAGCTACTATCGATTCTTAAATACCCAGAGCCGGATTCATAACCTCAGATTAGATTTATATCCAGGAAAGAGGTCCTTCTAAAAAGCGGGACATAACAGCCATCGGATATTAGGTGGGGTTATGAGGCTGCTTCTATTACCGAGATTGAGGAAATATAGCCATGACCAAGCAAGTCGAAAAACCAGAAGAAATGTTCCATGCCTCTGAGGAAGATTTTAAGAGTTTATTCGAGCATGTTGGCTGGGGATTTTATATCAGCAGCAAGGAAGGTAAATACTTGACTGCCAATCAGGCTTTATTGGACATGCTGGGATATGAAAGTAAAGCCGAATTTCTGGACATAGACATTACCCATAACCAGTATGTGAGGCCTGATGACCGCCGCAAGTTTCAGGAAATGATTGAACGCCACGGCCGGGTAATTGACTACGAAGTTGAGTTGAAACGCCGAGATGGAAGCCCTATCACCGTCCTGCTTACCAGCCATGTACGTTATGATTCAAAAGGAAACGTCTTGGGATATGAGGGAATTGTGGTCGATCAGTCCCAACGCCTACAAATGGAAAAAAGACTGCGCGCTTCACAAGAAGATTATAAAAGGCTTTTCGAAAATATGCCTACCGGAGTTTTTGTTAGCAGCAAAGAGGGCAAATTTTTAGATGCCAACCAGGCTTTGTTGGATATGCTGGGCTATGCGAGCAAGGAAGAATTTTTAAAAATCGATATTACCAAAGATCTGTATGTAAGACCGGAGGATCGCAGCAGGTTTCGGGAGATGATCGAACGCGATGGCCGGGTCACCGACTATGAAGTCGAATTCAAGCGCAAAGACGGCAGCACCATAACGATCCTGCTTACCGGCCATGTTCGCTACGACCAACAGGGAAACGTGATCGGATACGAGGGGCTCAATGTCGATCTGTCTCAGCGAAAACTGATGGAAAGGGAACTTCAAGAGGCCTACGATTTTATGAACGAGATCATTCGAAGCTCGCCCAACTCCATCATGGCAACGGATCTGGACGGTAATATCATATTCTGGAATCGCGCTGCCGAAGAAACTCTTGGATATTCAGCCAGCGAAGTCATTGGCAAAATGAATATTGAAAAGATATACCCGGAGGGCATGGCCCGCAAGGTCATGCAAATGCTGCGCAGTTCCGAATATGGGAAGGTCGGCAGATTGCGGTCGTATCCCATGGTTTATGTAAGAAGGGATGGTGAGGTCGTCGAGGGCACACTGTCTGCGGCCATCATTTACGATGCCAAGGGCAATGAAATTGCCTCCGTGGGCTCCTTTGTGGATCTCAGAGAACGTTTGGAGATGGAACGTGCCTTACGCCGGACCCAGGAGCAACTATTGCAATCGGAAAAACTGGCGGCCATGGGCCGCCTGACATCTCAGGTTGCCCACGAATTAAACAATCCACTTTACGGAATTATGAACACGCTGGAGTTGTTGAAAACCGAGATTTCTCCCGAGAGCAAACGCCGAAAAATACTGGAGATGGCCCACTCCGAGACGATCAGGCTGAGCGAAATGCTGCGCAAAATGCTATCGTTTTCCAAGCCTGATCAGGAAGAACGCCAACCGGTGAAGATCAATTCGATTTTAGATGAGATACTGTTGCTGCACGAAAAACAGTTCAGAGAAAACGATATCAAAATTGACTCCCGGTTTGCACAAGGTCTGGATCTGGTATATGCCTCTAAAAACCAGTTACGCCAGGTGTTCCTCAACATGATCGCCAACGCCCGAGATGCCATGCCCGACGGCGGGACATTGACGGTGACAACCTCGGGCAACTCTGATGAAATCGGCATCGAGATATCCGACACCGGTATTGGTATTCCCGAGAAAAACCTAAAAAAAATTTTTGACAGTTTTTTTACAACCAAAGACGAGGTCAAAGGCGTCGGTTTGGGCCTATCGGTGTGCTACGGATTCATCAAAGACCATGGTGGAGATATCAAGGTAAAAAGCGAGGTGGGCGTAGGGACAACCTTTACGATTACACTGCCAGTTTACGCAGATGCTGCGTCAGAAAAAACGGCTGATGCATGATTTGCGTAGTCGCAGACGTCATTTGGCTGAGAACTATACACTGGACTGTGCCAGCGGACGTCGACGAGCTACCTAAAGTGTTAAATGCCTTGTAAATGTTAAACAATTCCTAGTATTGTACGGGCTTCACTTGGGCTGGCGACTTCCAATCCGATGTGATCAATGAGAGACACGATTTTCTTAACCAACTCCTGATTATGTTTGGCAGCTATTCCTGGAGCATAATAAACACTGTCTTCGAAACCCACCCGCACCACGGTGGCGCCCAAGCCAATTGCAGTGGCCAACAAAGATAAGTCCATCATATTGTCATGCACAACTCCCCAGTCAATATCTACTTTAAGCATGGTGGTAAGATAAAATCGGTTAATATACACATCTTCGCCAAAGTTTACAGATCCCATATTCAGGGAAGCTACTTCAACCCTCGGATCATTAACAGCAACACATCGTTGTTCCAAGGTAAGGGTCGACAGCCCACCGGTGGACCCCTGGATAATGATGTCCGATGATTGTCGGATGATATCCAACGTTTTGGAAAAATCCGAGATATTTTCAGTCTGATTTCCTTCCCTATCTCTGACATGCAGGTGAACCATACCGGCACCGGCTTCAGCGCAAGCAATAACTTCGCCGGCGACATCTTCCGGAGTCAGTGGATTCTCTGAAGGCGGCTTTATTTCGGCGCCAACCGGCGCGACGGCAACGATGATTTTTCGAGATCCCTCATTTTGCATGTGTAAATTCCTTTAATCTATAAGATGCTTCTCAATGTCCCGGCGATTTCATCCAATGCCTGCCTGGCCTTATCTAATCGGGATGTCATTCGAATAAAACCGTGAATCATGCCACCGTAACGTGTCAGTTTAACTTTTACCCCGGCTTGCTCCAGCCTTCTGGCATAGGCTTCGCCTTCATCTCGCAACGGATCATACTCGGCTGTCAGTATCAGCGTTTGCGGAAGATCGGTTAGATTGACAGCCCGCAGGGGTGAAACATAGGAATCGTCAGCCAAATTTTCGTCTTCCAGATAATGGTTCCAGAACCACATCATCAGGTCACGGGTCAGCATGTACCCATCGGCGTTTTCGAGATAAGATGACGTGTTGAAATTATGGTCGGTAATCGGATAGATCAACACCTGCAAGGCAATATTGGGCTTACCGTGGTCACGGGCCATCATGGCCACAACGGTTGCCTGGGTGCCTCCGGCACTATCGCCCACGACCGCGATGCGACAGGCATCGGCCTGGATGGCTTCGGCATTATCCGCTACCCAACAGGTAGCAGCATAGGCATCTTCAACAGCGGCTGGATAGCGGTTTTCAGGCGCCAGACGGTAATCTACTGCTGCCACCAGGCAACCACTGGACTTTGAAAGCGCATGACAGAGGCCATGATGGGTATCAAGGTCACCGATAACCCATCCCCCACCATGAAAATAGACGACAACCGCAAAGGGTGGATCACCTTTGGGGTAGTAGAGTCGAATGGGGATTTCACCGCCTGGACCAGGTATCCTTTGATCCACCACAAGCTCGGCCATAAACATAGGATCGACAGGGGCTGAAAGCTCCAACATCTGTTTTCGGGCTGCAGGCGGCGATAGATCATGATAGGCCGGCAGGTTTCGTGCGGCATCTTCTTCCAGGATAATTTTTACTTGAGGATCGAGAGACATAAATCGTTTCTCCTAATCTGAATAACTATTAATGGTAGCTTAACCCTAATTGAGTCAAAACTCATTTAGGGTTTAATACCTTTTTCATCCAAGCGGCATACTTTTGAATACCTTCTTCAATCATATATTGTGGTTCAAATCCTAATTCTTCTCTGGCTCTGCTGATATCCAGGGCTTCGGCACGCTGCATGAGCTCTCCGGGTCCGAGTTCAACCTTAACTTTAAATGGTGAATATTTTTAAGCAAGCTTCGCCACTTTCCCCACACTGTTGGGAATTCCGGTGGCAATATTGAAAATGTTGTGTCTGAGATCTTTGGCCTGATAAAGCAGTGCCGTGCCCCGGGCAGCATCTTCAATATAAGTGAAATCCAATTTCTGGTCGGCACCGCTGTCCATGGTTAAATCTTCCAATCCTTCCAGAGCACCAAAGGCCAAACGGTAAAGACGGATAAATTTAGACGGCAACTTTCCCTGACCGTAACAAAAATAAACCCGGCTGATTCGAAACTCAAACCCAAAAGTGTTCGCATATTGTTGGCCCAAAAATTCGCTAGAAGCCTTCGTCGATCCATATAGATCCGACGGATTGGGTGGATACTTGTCTTCGGATACCGTCCCGGCGACTGCTCCGTATACAGCGCCGGTGCTGGTATAAAAGATCTTTGGAATTTCAAATTGTCTGGCAATCTCCAGTACATTATGTGTGCCGCCGATATTTAGCGCGACATGTCGATGGGGATTCTCAAGTACAATTTCACCCATGATCCCAACAGTGTGAATGATGCCGTCGATCTCGCCTTTATGCCGGGTAAAAACTTCGGTTAGATGCGGAAAATCAAGTACATCACCTTTGATATAGGTGATATTCTTCGACACCGCTTCCAAACAATCGGGTGCCGCCGAATTTGTGTCATAGAGGATGATTTGCTCGCCTTGCGTTGCCAAAAAATAGGCCGCCCAGGATTCGATTTCTAACAAAAAAGAGTCCGTACTTACAAGCTGATTTACGAAAAATACTGATATATTCATTTTGTAGCCATCAATTCTTCTAAGCGGCACCCGGTGAAGGATCAGGCGGCATCACGATGAAATCAGACGATTCCCTATTCCTAAATAAAAACCTTGCGATATCCATTTGATACCTGTACTTACGGAAAGGCATATCTTATCTATCACCACTTGAGGCCATAATGGGAAAAAGGCTATCCGCCAGGCCTAAATAAATCTGTCTCTCACGGTTATAAAACTCTAACTCTATCAGAAGGATGAACGTATGGTAAGCCCAATGGATCATTTCCCCCATCTGTTTAAACCGATCAAAATAGGGAGCAAAACGTTAAAACATAGATTAAATTTTGGTGCTCACACCACCAATATGTCAGATGACGGCATACCGGGAGAGCGTCATTTGCACTACTACCTTGAACGGGCCATAGGTGGTGCGGCGATGATTGTTGTGGAACCGGTTCCCGTTCACCGGACGGCAGTGTTAACCCGAGGTAATTTTCGACCCGAGGATGATGGGATAATTCCTCATTTCCGTCGTATCACCGAAGCCTGTCATGAACATGGAACTGTCATGATACAACAGCTTTATCATGTCGGGGCGCACGGTGATTGGGATAATTCCTTTGAACCCAATTGGTCGCCATCAGGTGTGCCCTCAATGCACGATGGTGATGGAAGTCATGCCATGAATCAGCAGGAAATCAAAGAAATAGTGGAATCATTTGCGCAGGGGGCAAGACGTGCAAAAGAATCCGGCTTTGATGGCTGTGAATTAATGGCATCCTACAATGCGCTGATCGAACAATTCTGGTCCCCCTATAGCAATCATCGCACAGACCGTTATGGCGGCAGTTTCGAAAATCGAATGCGTTTTTCCGCGCAGCTGTTATCACGCATGCGTGAGGTCGGCGGCGACGAATTTATTATCGGTATGGCCATTAGCGTTGACACCGACTTTCCGGAAGTACTTTCGTTAGAAGACCAACAGGAGATTGCACGCTACCACGATGAGCGTGGGCTTTACGATTACATCACGGTAGGCAGCGGCAGTTATTTTAATTTTCCACCTATCATCCCGACCGCCGTGCATGCAGATAAACTGGGCGCCCCCTTGTCCGAAGGCATTAAAGAAGCTGTTAGACATGCCAAGGTACAGGCTGAGAGTCATATCAGAACGCCGGAAAATGCGGATTATGTTATTGCATCGGGTCAAGCGGATATGGTCAGCATTGTACGGGGTCAGATTGCTGATCCCCATCTGGCAAATAAGGCCCGCGATGGGAATGCCGAAGATATCAGACCGTGTATTTCATGTAATCAGATGTGCTGGGGGCGGCGCCATCGAGATTATTGGATCAGCTGTCTGATTAACCCGTCAGCCGGAAGAGAATTCAGGTGGGGGGGAGATCGTTTTGAACGAACCAATACATCCCGAAAGATTCTCGTCATCGGCGGTGGACCGGCCGGCTTGGAAGTTGCCCGAGTCGCAGCTGAACGTGGACATCATGTCACTCTCGTAGAAGCCAGTGATAAGCTAGGCGGGCAATTCCGTCTTGCGGGAATGCAGCCTCGAAGATCGCAAATCCTTGATTTGCTGGAATGGTATGAACGGCAACTGAAAAAGCTGGGGGTAAGTGTTCAATATAACAGCTTTGTTGAGTCCAAGGAGGTCTTGGCTGATGATGCGGATGCGGTGGTTTTAGCCACGGGTTCACTACCATCCAACACGGGGTTTCAACGGGGACTACCCACAAGACACGTGCTTTCAGGAGTAGACAGGCCAAATGTGTGGTCAATCGAAGATGTAATGAACCGTTCAGCCAAACTTGGGAAAAAAGTGTTGTTGCTCGATGACACAGGAACATGGCGTGGGGTTGGCACAGCATGGTATATGGCAGAAAGAGAGCACCAAGTGACCATTGTCACCTCAGATCCTTATGTTGGCCAGGGGATCACACGAACCGCAACTGATATACCTCTAAGAAAACGCCTTCGCACACTGGGTGTACAGTTTATTATGGAATCAGCAGTGGATGAATGGCTTGGAGATGCTGCCCTCATTGTGGATCTAACGAGTGGTGAAAAACAAAAAATATCTTTTGATACACTGGTGTTATCTACTCCTAACAAGCCGTTCAACAACCTCGAACAGGAACTTAGAAATTCCACAAAGGAATTTTACCTCATCGGGGATTGTGTTGCTGCCCGGCAAGCATATGCAGCAATTTTCGAAGGTCGTCGATTAGGCCTTGAGTTGTAAATGAGGCTGCCGACTTCGCCTCTTTTCATTTTCTATTACTCCAGCGTTGACCGTACTTGTTCAGAAATACAAAATCTTTGACCGCCTTTCGGCTCCTGGGAACATGTCTGCCCGTTGGCTTTCCGAACGCCATGCAAATCACAACCTTCTTTTCATCCGGCACCCCCAATAGTTCTTTAATCTTCATTT
>JASFPE010000276.1:0-7913 GCA_050116155.1 Desulfobacterales bacterium | reverse complement strand
TCATGCCTTGGAATAAAAAGTTTGAATGTATGCCGATGGAGAAGCTTCAAAAATTTCAACTGGAAAAACTCAAGGAAACCTTGAATTGGGTATCGGAAAAAGTTCCTTTCTATAAAAATAAGCTAAAGGAATTGGGAATCAGCGCAGATGATCTCAACAGCATCGCAGATTCTGCCAAACTGCCCTTCACCGTCAAAAATGACCTGCGCGATAATTATCCATTTGATCTATGCGCCGTTCCGATGAAAGATATCGTGCGCATACACGCTTCATCCGGAACCACCGGCAAACCGATTACCGGCCCCTATACAAAAGATGATTTGGATCAATGGATCGAATGTATGTGCCGGAATCTCTATTCGGCCGGAGTTCGTGAGGACGATATCGTCCAAAATGCTTATGGGTACGGCCTTTTTACCGGTGGGCTGGGATTTCATCAGGCGGCCACGAAAATGGGGTGTGCCGTTGTACCCACAAGCTCCGGTTTGACCGAGCGTCAAATTACATTGATGAAAGATTTCGGTTCCACCGTCTTGTTCTCAACCCCATCTTATGCGCTTACCATTGCGGAACGGGCCGAAGAAATGAAAGTCGACATTAAATCTTTACCGTTGCGCGTGGGCGTATTTGGGGCGGAGCCTTGGACCGGAGGCATGCGCCAGGAGATCGAAGATCGTATGAACATCAAGGCAATGGAAGCCTATGGCCTGACTGAGTTGTGCGGGCCCGGTGTGGGTTATGACTGCGAGGCCCAGGACGGAATCCATATCAACGAAGATCACTTTCTGGCGGAAATTGTTGACCCCGGCACGCTGGAACCTTTGCCATTGGGAGAACAGGGAGAATTGATTTTCACATCACTTCAACGTAGGGCCATGCCCATGATCCGCTATCGCACCAAAGACATCACCCGACTTCGCCGGGAAGAATGTGTCTGTGGCAGAACGCTTGTCAAAATGGATAAAATATATGGGCGCTCCGACGACATGCTCATTATCAGCGGTGTGAACGTATTTCCGTCTCAAATTGAGTCTTTGCTACTGGATATCGAAGAAGTCGAGCCGCAATACAGGCTTATCGTGAGCAAGAAAGGATATCTGGATCATTTGACGGTGCAGGTTGAAGGCAAACCAGAAGTATACGAAGCCGGAGATGAAAAAAGATTAGAAATTGCGGCGAAAATTGCCGGCCACGTTAAAGGTATGATGGGCATCGGTGTCGACGTTGAAGTGGTAGATGCCAAATTCATCGCTCGCAGTGAAGGCAAGGCCTTGAGAGTCGTCGACGAGAGGCCCAAACAGTTGAGATAGGGGAGGTAAAACATGAAGGCCAAATCCGACTTTAGTCCCCAAAATTTCGCCGTGATTGGTGCCGGGCCAGTTGGATGCATCGTGGCTGCATTTTTAGCAAAAGGCGGTTATAACGTCACCCTATGTGATGTTATCCCCGATCTTGTAAACGCGGCACTCGATCCCGGTATTACCATCGAGGGCGCCGAGAATCTCAAGCAAAAAATTACAAAAATATGCACCAGTGTCGACGAAATTGCCGACCACGATCCGGACGTCATTATTATCACCGTCAAGGCGCATGCTTTACCTTTGATTGCTTCCTCCATCGAAAGTTTCTATAGAGACGGGATGTTCATCGTAAGCTGGCAAAACGGCATCGACACAGAACTGGAGCTTGCTCAATCACTGGGCAAAGCCCCGGTGATGCGGGCGGTGGTTAATTATGGTTGCGGACTTGTGGGACCGGCACATGTACGCATACCGTTTCACCACCCGCCCCACTACATTCAAGAACTTGATCCACAATCACACGGGCAAGCCCTCGGTATTGCCGATGCACTCAGTCAGTGCGGCCTGACCACAGAACACACGGAGCAGATCATTTCAATGGTCTGGCGCAAAAGCGTTATGAATGCATGCATGAATCCAGTATGCGCAGTTACAGGTCTAACGATGTCCAGGGCTATGAATGACCCGATTGTATTTCAAATAGTTGATGCATTGGTCAAAGAATGCATCAATGTGGCCAGAGCCAACGAAATCAATCTGGGATGGGATTTTTATCCCTATGCAATGGAATACATGGGCAGCGCTGGTGATCACAAACCTTCGATGCTCATGGATATCGAAGCCAACCGCCGCACGGAAATTGATTTTATCAATGGTAAATTTGTAGAATACGGTGCAAGAACAGGGATAGAGACACCCTATAATAAAACGTTGAGGGCACTGGTCAAAGGTCTGGAATCAAAATGATAAAATGCCGCTGGCATTTTATCATATGTGAATTGTTATAAGTTAATCGTTATTGGTTTCCGGATAAGGATTTTCCAATCATTACAAATAACAAATAACTAAATAGTGTACTTATCAACCTGGGAGTACCGTTAAACCTGACTAAAGAGAAAAACATATCCTTAACAAAAATCTACATCGGTGTCGATGTTGGCGCATCGAGAACAAAAGTTGCCGCGCTCGATGCCAATAAAGCTTTAGTCGGGCATGCTGTAAAAAAATCCGGCACCGATTTCGGAGCAACGGCGGATGCCTGCCTGACGGCTGCATTAAAAATGGCTGGTGCCGACAGAGAGAACATAGAGGCCGCCATATCAACCGGGTACGGCAGAATAAATGTAAATTATGCCCGGGCAAGCAAGACGGAAATCAGTTGTCACGCCAAAGGATGTTATCATTATTTCCCCTTCTCTTCGACCGTAATAGATATTGGCGGACAGGATAATAAAATTATCAAGGTCGACGACCAGGGGTTGCGTACAGGATTCAAAATGAACCGAAAATGTGCCGCCGGCACCGGCGCCTTTATGGAAGAAATGGCAATGCGACTCGATATTGCACTGGAGGACATGGATGCGCTGGCCCGGCAGTCCAAAGATATGGTTAAACTGGGAAGTTTCTGTACGGTTTTTTCGGCAACAGAAGTATTGGAAAATATTCGTTCGGGCAAAAAGCTACCTGACATCGTTAAGGGGGTTTTCTTCTCGATGATCAAACGCGTTCTGGAGATGGACTCCTTGACGGAAAAGGTAGTGATGACTGGCGGAGTGGTTGCCCACAACCTGTTTCTGGTTAAAATGACAGAGGAAATCATCGGACGCAAAATTTTGGTACCGGAATATCCTCAGCTAACCGGCGCCATCGGAGCAGCCCTTTATGCGATGGCGTTTCACAAATAAAGCAACTTCTGGATTTTGGTCGCTAGCATTTAGGTCTCAGACTTAAAGAATAAATTGGTTTCAGTGTTCAGGTGTCAAGGTAAAAAGCATGGGGCATGGGGCATGGGGTAAAGGATAAAGAATTTCGGGTTCAAAGTTACGCCACGGGTATTGTATCTCATTCTCCGCATTCCGAATTTCGAATTCGAAAAACCCTGAACCTTTGAACCCTGAACCTTGAACCTTTTTGATAGATCAATTATGAATGAAAAAAAGAAGACCTTAATAAACAAGTTGAAAACCGCAACAGATGTATCGCAGTTTATGGCGGATTATTATCATGAGCTCGATAAGGCCTCCGATGCTGGAAATCCAAAAATCGCCTGGTGCACGAGTGTTGGACCAGCAGAGATATTGCGGGCCATGGGATTTTTGGTCTACTTTCCGGAAACCCACTCGGCCATGCTGGGCGCTACCCGAATGGCCACCGATCTTATCCCGGAAGCAAACGCACTGGGTTATTCCCCGGAAATTTGTTCATATCTTACGGCAGATATTGGCGCCTTTTTGAGAGGTGTTACGCCGCTGACCAAAGTTTATAAAATCGACAGCATTCCAAAACCGGATGTCCTGGTATTTAACACAAACCAGTGCCGGGATGTACAGGATTGGTTTAACTGGTATGGCACAAAATTCAAGGCTCCGGTGGTCGGAATTTATACCCACCGAAACATCGGAGACCTTACCGAAGCCCACATCACCTCGGTTGCCAAACAAATGGAGGCGCTTTTACAGCCCCTGGGCAAAATATCCGGTAAAACCTTTGACATGGCAGAACTTAAAAGGGTTGTTAAGCTGTCACGGGATTGTTCAGATATCTGGAAAAAAATACTGGATACAGCCTGCGCGGTTCCGGCACCGCTGACGTTTTATGATGGAACCACCCTCATGGGCCCAGCGGTAGTCGGCAGAGGAACCCAAAAAGCCCTGGATGTCTATCAAAAAGTTCTGGCAGAACTGGAAGATCGGATCGGCAACCGTGAAGGAGCGGTCAATGACGAGCACTACCGGATCTACTGGGATGGCATGCCGGTTTGGGGCAGACTCAGCGCGCACGCGAAATTGTTCGCCGGTTTGAATGCCAATGTCCTGGCGTCCACGTATTGTAACAGCTGGATTTTTTCGGCATTGGATCCCGGTGATCCCTTCAACAGTATGGCCAGAGCGTATACCGAATTGTTCATCGTACGTTCGGATCAAGCTAAAGAAGAATATATCAAGAATATGCTCGATTTTTTTAAAGTCGACGGCATTGTTTACCATGATTCAAAAACATGCCCCAATAACACCAATTGCCGCTATGGCATGCCGCAGCGGCTCGAAAAAATAACCGGGATTCCCAGCCTAACCATTCACGGAGATTTAAATGACCTCAGGCTGGTTTCCGATGAACAGACCAAAACCAATGTAGAGGCCTTTATCGAGCAGCTTGAAGAGAGAAGGTAAAAAACAAGGTGTCAGGTGTCAGGTGTCAGGTGTCGGGACCTTTCAATTTCGGATCTCGGATCATAAATAAAATGTCACTGGTCGCAGGTCTCTTGTCACTGGCAAAACATCAGATTGCCATGCGCATTTAACCAGTAGCTAGCAGAAAGAAGCCAGAGACCAACTGATACCTGAAACCTGACACCTGAAACCTACTACTGATACCTGAAACCAGAAAAATAAACGATGAAATGATTAAAATTAGGAGGTGCGGATATGAGCTTTTGGCTAAACCTGGGTCAAATCCAAAAGCTTAATGCGAAAAAATTTCCGAATACGGTGGCACTGAAAGATAAAGACAGGGCGTTTACCTATCCGGAAATGAACCAAAGGGTAAACAAACTGGCGCACAGTCTGACTTCCATAGGTCTTCAAAAAGGTGACAAGGTAGCCGTGGTGCTGGAAAACAGCATCGAAATTGTCGAAATGTATTTGGCGACAGCCAAGACCGGGATCATCATTGTGCCGATCAACTTTCGCCTGGTAGGTCCTGAGATTGAATATATTATCAACAACTCCGATGCAAAAGCCCTTGTGGTTCACGACCAGTTTGTTGCTACCGTGGAGCCGATTAAAAAAAATTTCAACAACATCCCCCCGGACAAATATGTTGTCGTCGGTCAAAGCCATGACGCATATTATGGTTACGAAGCGTTCATCAAAGATTCACCGGATTCCGAACCACAGGCTGAGGTCGATGTCAAGGATACATGGATTCTGATCTATACCTCTGGAACCACCGGAAAGCCCAAGGGGGTCCTCCGCTCCCATGAATCCCACATTGCTTATTATCTGCACAATGCCATCGACTTCGATTTCAACGAGCATGATGTGTGCTTGAATGTAATGCCTCTTTGCCACATCAACTCCATTTTCTTCACGTTTACGTTTCTCTATATCGGGGGATCCGCCTATGTTCATCCGGCCCTTAGCTTCAAGCCCGAGGAGATATTAGAAATCATCGAACGCGAAAAAATCACCTTTATCTCGCTGATCCCCACTCATTACAACCTGATACTAAATACCCCCGAAGAGGCCAAACAACGCGATGTCAGCTCCATCCGAAAGCTTCTGTGCTCATCCGCACCGGGGCGCAAGAGCATGAAACAGGCGGTCATGAAATTCTTTCCCGGCGTGAAACTTTATGAAGCATATGGATCGACTGAAGGCGGCATGGTCACCATCCTGAAACCCGAATACCAGATGACCAAACTGGGTTCAATCGGCTTTGAGTGCATTGGCACAGACATTATAAAAATCCTGGATACCGATGGAAACGAGGTGCCCGTGGGTGAAATCGGAGAGTTATACTCCCGCGGTCCCATGCTATTTGACGAGTACTACAAATTGCCTGAAAAAACCGCTGAATCATTTAAAGATGGTTTTTTTTCGGCCGGCGATATGGCCAGGCGAGATGAAGACGGGTACTATTACCTGGTGGACCGCAAAAAAAACATGATCATCACCGGGGGAGAAAATGTTTATCCCAGCGAAGTGGAAGAAATAGTCGGCAGCCACGAATGTGTGTTTGATTGTGCGGTGATCGGGGTGCCGGATGACAAATGGGGTGAAAGGGTAACCGCGGTGGTGATCAGAAAACCAGGACTCACGGAAAAAGAGGTTACTGAAGAAGAGCTTATTAATTGCTGTAAAGGCAGGATCGCCGGATATAAACGTCCTAAAGAAGTAATATTTATTGATTCCGATGAGATGCCCCGAACGGGCACAGGTAAAATACTGCACCGCATCCTCAGGGAGAGGTTTGGGAAAGAAAAGTGACTGAAGTGACTAAAGTGATCTAAAGTGACTAAAGTTGTGGAATTCTATCGATTTTATATAAAAGATGGAGCGTAGCGACTCATTAACGTTAGTTCACTTTGAACTTTAGGCACTTTCCTTATAAAAATAACAATTTACTTGAAATCGGGAGGTTGATGACATGTTATCAAAGGCTTACATACCCTACAAAGGTTATTTCAGTTCTCCTTTTTCACGCTGGCAGGGAACTATGGCGACGGAAAACTCTATCGTATTGGCGGCAGAAACCTCTAAGCGATGGTTGGCGGAAAAAAACTGGGACCCCAAAATTTTCGATTACCTCTTCTTGGGCATAACGGTTCACCAGCACCGTGGCTTTTACGGCGGACCGTGGGCGGCGGCACTGATGGGTGCCACCGGCATACCCGGTCTAACTGTTAGCCAGGCGTGTTCAACCTCCACCATATGCATATATCAGGCGGGTGTGGGTGTTGAAACCGGCCTTTACCAGACACCCTATTGTTTAATGACCGATCGCTGTTCAAACGGTCCTCACGCAATCTGGCCCAATCCTATGGGACCGGGTGCCCAGGTGATATCTGAAGATTGGCTGATGGACAATTTTAACCTGGACCCCTGGGGTGGGACTGCCATGATTAAAACGGCTGAAAATGTGGCAAAAGAGGCCGATGTCAACCGCGAACAGTGCGATGCCCTTACATTAAGAAGGTATGAACAGTACAAAGATTCTCTGGCTGATAGCCGCGCATTTCAAAAGCGCTACATGTACCCGGTGATGCTAAAAGTTTCCAAGAAAAAGACAATTATGCTTGAGGAAGATGAAGGGGTCATGGAAACCACTGCCGAAGGCCTGGCCGGCCTGAAACCGGTGCTGCCGGATGGCGTGCATACCTTTGGTGCCCAGACCCATCCTGCCGACGGCAACTGCGCCGTTGTCGTGACCACCCGGGAAAAGGCCAAAGAATTCAGTGCAGATCCGCAAGTCGAAATCCAGCTGGTATCTTATGGATATGCCCGCGCCAAACCGGCCCATATGGCGGCAGCCGTATACCCAGCCGTTCAAATGGCCATGGACGGCGCCAACATCACTGCCAATGACGTTAAGGCCATCAAGACCCATAATCCATTTGCCGTCAATGATATTGTGCTCGCTGAAAAATTGAATATCGATTGGAACATCATAAATAACTATGGATGTTCGATGATTTACGGTCATCCCCAGGGACCGACGGCCGGCCGGCTGATTATCGAAGGAATTGAAGAAGTCGTCATGGCCGGCGGCGGATACATGCTCTTTGGTGGATGTGCGGCCGGCGATACCGCTGCGGCGATTGTGATGAAGGTTGGATAGCTGGGGTCGCCCACAGTAAAGTATTAATATTATTAAGATTACTTTCAAAAAAGG
>JASFPE010000275.1:0-7915 GCA_050116155.1 Desulfobacterales bacterium | reverse complement strand
TTGGAACCGGCCGAACAAAGTCTCGATTCAGATGAAATCTTAAATGTTCATACACTAAAATTTGAAGAAGCCCTGAACATGATTCGCAATGGAGAAATTCAGGACAGCAAAACCATATCCGGTCTTATTCTGGCATATTCGTGGCTGCAAAACAGTCATCATTGAGTCTCACTCTCAAACACACTGATGGATATTATATTGGTTAAATCCAATTTAGAGAAATTTCGAGACACTTCATTGAAAGGAAAACAGATATCAGGTGAAAAAGATCTATACGCTTTCCTAACTGAGCCAAAAAAACTACAAAAATTGGAGAAAATGATGCAACAATTAAGAATGGATTTAGTTGATATGATTGTGAAAAGATTAGATGCTTCTGAAAAAAATTTATGAAACTGCGAAAAACTTACGGCGCGGAACTTCATCAGTTTGCACTTCTGTTACCCCCTGGCGTTCCAATTCGGGCAGCACGGCGACAATCCCCACAAAAAACCAGAAAGGCTCCATGATGCGGACGATAATAAACGTATTTGCCGCCAAAGCATGAACCAGTAAGCCAATGTAACCGGTCAAAAAGCCCATGCATAGACCTATGAAATGGGGAGTCGTTACAGTTCTTAAATTATTGACGGCCAATCTAAAAATCGAAAATAAAAGATACATAAAGGCCATAAAGCCCAGGATGCCTGTTTCGGTTAATACACGAGGATATTGGGCATCCACAAATGAATACCCCGTAACGCCATGCCCAAGTATCGGATACTTCAACCAATTTTTCATAGCATCCCGCCAGCTCACTAATCTGACAGATGTCGAGGTGTCCAGTCGAAGTCCGCCAATAGTTATTTGACCAGCCTCTTCTGTCTGTGTGAATGTATGAAGAACTCTTTTCTTTACTGAATCTGGCAAAAATAATGGACTTAATATCAGTGAAATAATTAGCAAACCAAGAATCAGCATTCGTCGTTTCACCATAAGGCTTAATGCCATACACGCCAGTATCAAAGCTAAAAAAGAAGCCCTCGATTGCGTAAATAAAAATGGCGGAATGATAACGATAATCAACAATATCAGCAATTTTCTAATTTTTTGATCTTTGGCTTTGGTCAAAATCCCGACGGCAACGAATCCAATTAACAATAAGTATCCTCCGAATGTGTTCGGTTCCCCGGTTTCGCCTTCAAACGGAGCGCTGACACGTTCGCCACCGGGTATCTGCAAAATTCCAACAATCGCGGTGATAAAACAGGTTAAGAAAAGGCAGAATAAAAACCGCTTTACCTGCTCCTCGTCTTTCACATGATTAATCACCATAAAAAAGACGATAAAGTATTCGATGTATTTCAAAATAAATAAAGCGCCGGTTTTGGTCTCTACACGGCCTTCAATGGTGCCGAGGCAGGTGGAAAGGATGCAGATCAGGACATAAAATAAAATTGCTTTATTTAGTGGAGTTTTCCGAAAAAGACCCAGTTCTTTGTAAATTGCGTTTTTGGCAAACCAGCTGAGTGAGATGACGATCAATAGAAAGTCTTCGAAACGCAATGTTACGCCTCTGCCCAGAGAGGAACCAGACGTTTGCCCTAAACTAATTTCCGGACTCAGGAGCATCGAAAAAATTAGAATGTAAAGACCCCATTCTATATTAATAAAAGATAGGATAAAGATCGCCAATGCCAGCAATCCCCAGAGCAGAAGAGAGGCAGGGTATTGGGGAACCAAAAAGCCTGCCAGAAGCGCAACCGGCACGAAAATAAAAAATAGTAATGAAGGACGCATCAGCTTATCCTGAATAACAGTGCGAGATAAATTCTAGCTGCATCTTATTGAATATGCAAATTGAATATTATATAAACCGTTTATGCCAAAAGGAAGGGAAAGCGCCATTATTTCGAAGAGAAGAGCTGCGTAAATGAAAGAAGCCCAGCCTGCATGGAAATATCCAAATCTTGCCACAAAATGACGGCTAGCAATACAGATAGAATCACGATCAGCATGATGATCAAGAATACCTTGCCGATAAATCCCGTTTTTTTGATCTTATCAAAAATTGATCCGATTTTATTCGCCTCTTTGGAATCTGATTCTTGACCATAATAATAATGAGAATGATATCGATAATATTCCGGACCTTCATCTGATTTTACACCATTTAAGATCACACCGACCAATTTGGCATCCACATTCTCGAGGTTTGATTTGGCCCGTCTCAAAACACCCCGTCCGACTTTACCGACCTTGTAAACCAAAAAAACACCGTCCACCAATGTGGCAATTCCAGAAGCATCTGCCACCGGCAATATCGGAGGCGAATCAATAAATACAAAATTGTAATCCTTTGCGGCCTCCTTCAGAAACTCTCGAAAACGTGTGGAACTTAATATTTCAGAAGGATTGGGCGGTCGGGTTCCGGCCGTGATGACATGCAAGTTATCCATACCCGGAGTCTTGAGAATGTTATCGATGCCAAATTCACCCAGCATGACGTCCGATATCGTATTGGTTGCGTCCTTCCAGCAATAGTTTCCAAGTACATAATCCGATAGCCCGGGACTCTCAGCCAGACCAAAGGCTTTATGAACCAGGGGTTTACGCAAATCGGCATCGACCAATAGCACTTTATTACCGGCCTGGGCCATGGTCAGTGATAAATTTATCGCATTCAGGGTTTTGCCTTCCTGTACAAACGAACTGGTGATTAAGAATAATTTGCCTTTGGTTTCCAGCCGCAAAAATTGTAAATTGGTCCTCAAGGCGCGAAAGGCTTCGGCCCCCATGGACTCCGGCTTAAAATGGGTGACGAGATCCCGCATTTTCGTTCTGCCCGGATCTCTTCGCTCGATACGATCCGCTGGCAATTCGCCACTCTGCAAGAAAGGTATTACCCCCAGCACCGGCACCTGCATTAATTCTTCCACATCCTCAATGGTCCCCATGGAGGTATCAAACATCTCTAAGGTAAACGCAAAAACCACCCCGATAATCAGTCCCATGACGATCCCGGTGGTGATAATCATCAATTTGGAGGGTATATTGTAAGGTTGGGTGGGGGGGACAGCCGGTTTGACAATCGAAACTTCTTCAACTTTACTGGACTCCTGGATCAGGGTCTCCTGATATTTTTCCTTTAACTGGGAATACAGGGATGCCTGCAATTCAACTTCTCTTTGCAGCCTGATCAGCTTGAGGGCTTTCTCCGGCAGGCGCTGGTTTTCTTCACGCAAACGGGCGAGTTTTTCCAGCAAATCCTGTTCACGAATGGTATAGGTTCTAAAAAGCGAATCGAGCTCTTTTCTTGTTTCCTGAATGACGGCCCGGATCTGATCGTCAACCTCCCTGACCTGTGGATGTTTCACGGTAAGATTTATGAGCAATGTTTGACGTTTCAAAAACAATTCGCTGAGCCTTGTTTTCAATCCGTAAACCGGAGAATCCGGTGGCGCCGAAAAGAAAACCCGCTTAAATTTTCCGCGACTATCTCTTCCACCATTTTCCAGCAGCTTTAATTGAGAGGCAATCTCATCTCTCTTGGTTTTAATTTTTTCATACTCTGTTTCAACACTATAAATCTTATCCAGAATATTTTGGGTTTGTGCATCCAGGGAAATTAAGGCATAACCTTCTTTAAATGTTTGAAGATTACGCTCGGCCTCTTTTAATTTTACAGAAGTCGACTGAAGCTGTTCTTCAATAAAATTCTTGGTTTCGATGGTTTTTTTATTCTTCTCCTGGATATTATATTCTCGATATGCTTGAGCGAATGCGTTGGCAATCATGGAAGCTTCACGGGGATCCTTTGAGACCGCTTTTATATCAATGATATTCGTCCGCTCCTGATGTTCTGCTTCCACCATGGATTTTAACCGTTCTATGCTTAAAAGATACTCTTGATTATTCCGGATCACATCAAAGTCAATTTCTTCGGGGATCCATCCCAGTAATTTGGCTGTTTGGGTCAGAACCGGAAAGCTTTTAATGATATAAGCATGGGTGTCCATGTTCTCCTGTTGAAGCCAGTGGGTACCGGTCAAAATCGAGGCGACATTGGTGGACCTGTCTATCTTGATGGCCGCAATCGCCTCGTAAAGCGGTACGGGCTCCTTGAATTTGGAAAACCCGTAACTGCACACCCCGACCAGCAGGACCATGAAAATAATCCAGGCTTTTCTTTTTTGGATGATTCTCCAATACTCTCTCAAATCTACATCGTATTGCGTCATAACTAAAACCTAAATTAACCTGCCGAAACTTGAACAACCAACTGAAAATATATTATTTATCAAGACCTACAAATTCGCCCTGGAAATGAAATAATAGGGGAAGCCTCTTCACCCTAATCATCATCACCACTTATTATATCAGCTGCGTCATCCCAATCTTTGACAATGCGTGCCGGCCAAAGAATCAATTCTAAAATCGGCCTGATACGTTTGGCAAAGAGGTTGACTTCTCCAAATCCACTGCGCGGAACATATACCAGATCACCGCCGGCAAGCACAACATTCTGGGTTTGATCACCTTCTTCGACCAAATTTTTAAGATTGGCAGAAATAATCTCAGGGGCGGTCGGATCACCTCTGACGACTTTCGTGTTCGACGTAGAAGCGAAAATTGTGGCCCCGCCGGCCTCAGAAACCGCATCAAACAGCTTCATTTTAGCACCGATATATTCATATGCCCCAGGATTTTTGACTTCTCCGAAAACATATACACGATTTTGCGATTTATCGAATAACGGTACAAACACGACATCACCGTCATCCAGAATAAAATCCTGTTCAGGGTCCCCCTGCTGAATCGCTTTAAAAAGATTTAGCGAGACGGCCCGCCCATCCTTGCGGCGCACGCTTATGTCTTCCAGGTTAGCATTTTGGGATGGTCCGCCAGCTTTGGTGATGGCTTCCAACAATGTCGTTCGGCCGGTAAGCGTGTATTTCCCGGGCCCTTTTCCGGATACACCCAGAGAAGTGATAGCTCCTAAAAGCGTAACAAACTTACTGTTATGTTTTTTTACAACAACATCGATACGCGGTTTTCTGACATATTCGCCAATGCGCCGCGTGAGCAGCGCATCCAATTGAGAGGTCGTCAAACCGTTGACCTGCAGATCCTCCACAAACCCGAAGGAGATCTTGCCGTTCTGTCGAATCAGTATTTCCTCTTTGGTAGGCTCGTTACCCTTCCAAAGCGTCAGTTCAAGCACATCCCCGGGACCAATTTTATATTCCGGAATCCCGTCGATAGTCTCAAACACCTTATTCTCCAGGGGAGCCTCTAAAGCCGCAAGACGATTTGCATTGCCGAGCTGTTCAATTGCCATATTTTTGGCGGTGAAGGTTACGCCGGCTTTTCCCGGCCAGATCTTAATGCCCTCACCAGAGCTGGCGGCACAAATATCCGGACTGCCATCATTGTTGATATCGGCCAACACCATTTCATAATAGGTTCCGGAAGATGGAAACTGTCCCTTAAAAATCTCCCATTTATCTTTTCCTTTGTTTCGCCAGGCCAGGATTCCGTGCTGATTCATCGAGCTGGCCAAAATATCAACTCTCCCATCGCCATCCAGATCAACCGGCAAAACCGCCCAGAAGCTCTCTTCGGTAAGCTCGATGACTTCTTCATCAGAATGATTGGGATGTGCTTTAACCTGGCGTCTTAAATACTCCGCCGGGCCAATGATCTGAGTAAATCTACCCCTGCCGTCTCCTTGAAAGATCTTAGGCCCGAGCCGGTAAGATCCTGCCAAAAGGTCCAGAATTCCATCGTTGTTAACATCGCCGAGAGTGATGCCGTTGAAATGACCATGGCTTATGATAAATGCGGCAGCCCAATTACCGGCACCGTCTCCCAGCCAAAGCCGCAAGGCACCATGCGTACCCCAGCCGGCGCCAACCAGATCCAGTGTCCCATCCCCATTGAAATCAGCGACAACCACATCCATGTACCGTCCGTGAACCGTGGGACCGCACTCTTTAAACCATTTGCCTTTTCCATCTCCAAGCCACGCCTGAACACCACCCTGTTTTTCAGAGGTGATGTTGGCGGCAATAATATCGACGTGCCCATCTCCGTTGACATCGCCTGTTTTGACACTCTGATAGTTATTAATTCCAATCGGACCTTTTGCATCAACCCATTTTCGCTTGGATTGATTCATCCAGATTCTGATACCGGAAGATGATTTTTGAACCGGAAAAACAATATCGTTGAGTCCATCCTCATTGAAATCTGCCACGGCCACGGAGCTCACTGCACCTTTCACCGGCAGAAGCTGGGTTTCTGATATGCCGCCCTTACCATCTCCATAATTAATGGTTATCATCCCCGGGTTTGACGCCCCGCCGACGATATCCAGATGGCCATCATTGTCCAAATCCTCCACAACGACCGCCTGAAAATTCCCGGCTAAAGCCGCAGCGCTAGATTGCGAAGCTCTGTACGTAGCCGCCGGAGATTGGCGAAGGTCGCTATGGGCACATCCCAGGGCAATTAGCGCCATACAACCCACAACAAATATAGCGGTTTTGATATTGCCTATCATCGTATAACCCCTTACCTTTTCAATAATACTGTAAAATTTCATGATCCAATATCCTCTATGGCATCTTCGACAATTTTACTGTCAATAATTTTAGCTTTGCTCATCAACCCGATCAGCAGACATCGATCGCATACGTTGTTTATCCGCAGCGGTATACCGCCCGAGTAATCATATATGAAATCAATGCCTTCCCGAGAAAATATTCCCCGGGTTGCCCCGGCGCATTTTAGTCGAAACACGACATAACGCAGGGTATCGTTAATATCCAATGGATCGAGATTAAATTTTATACTGATTCTTTCTTTCAGCGGCTGCAATTCCGTAATATTCTTTAATAGCGGCGGTTGGCCGAGCAATATCAAGGTAATTAAAAAATCATCTTCAAACTGCATATTCAGCAGCATTCGGAGCTCATCCAGGGTGGAGCGATTGCCGATCACATGAGCCTCATCAATGGCCAATATTGTACTGATACCATTTTGCGCGTTCTGGTAGAGCAATTTCTGCAGTCGGTCCAGCAGCACGGTCTTGGAGCCGTTGCCGTTGTCCGAATTATCACCTAATTTTAATAAGATGGCCTTGATGAGATCTGTCGGTTGCAGGGCGGGATTGGATATGGTTTTCAGCTGAAACTGATCTTTGTTTAGATGGTTCAATAAGGCCTTGGTAACGGTGGTCTTGCCACACCCGACCTCGCCGGTCAGCATCGCAACCCCTTTATGATACTCGATGGCATATAATAACCGGCGCAGGGCTTCTTCATGCTGCGGTGATCGATAAAAAACGTCACGGCTCGGTACATTTCCGAAAGGTGCTCTTTGAAGGCCCCAATGCTCTAAATACATGTCAACACCCTTTTCTGTGGATAGTAATGAACACTTAGGTTTTTAAGTGATCCAACCACTCTTTTTTTTAGCTTTACGTCTACAATCAGGCTTTTGCTATTTGCCGAATCTCTTCATCTGTCACAGAATCAACGATATGCAACAGTGGATCGTCCGGCAGGGCAACGATTCGGTTTATTAATACTTTCTGTTTCTGGGAATCGTAGATGATGCGGACCTTCGGTCGCATCGGCTGATCCGGATATGTTTCAATCACTTTTCCGATAGCATCCGAGTTTAGCCGCACATAGCTGTACAATGGAAAAACCGTAAAGGTGTTTAATAATGCCTTGAGATACTTTTTCTCAAACCGGTTTTTAGACGTATTGATGATCTCCTTTACGGCCGTAAACGGTACTAATTTATCTCTTTGAGGCCGGGAATGAATTAAAGCCTCCCAGACATCCAAAAGGCCGATGATCTTCGCATACTCGTTAATTTCATTGCCATGGACACCCCGTGGGTATCCACTTCCATCAATGCGTTC
>JASFPE010000274.1:0-7938 GCA_050116155.1 Desulfobacterales bacterium | reverse complement strand
CTTTTTCAGCTCGGCAGTATAGGATTCGGCGGCTTTCTCGTCGTGGGGTACCGCAGCGAGCACCTTGCCACCGTATTTTGCAAAGGATTTTTCGAATACTTCCGCCAGTCCCTGTCCGTAAGCGTTGTTGACGTAAAGAATAGAAACCGTTTTGTTATAACTGGCCGCCAGTTTGCCGGCCACAACCCCCTGCAGTGCGTCTGATGGGCAGGTTCGGAAAAGAAAGTCCTTGCCTTCGTCTGCCGGCAGGACGGTCATCAACGGGTTGGTGGATGCCGGTGAAATCAGGATCACATTGTTGGGAAGGGTTACGGATTCCGCCACTGCCAGGGTAACACCACTGGACAGGGCACCGACGATGGCCACGACTTTGTTCACGTCCACCAGTTTCTTGGCCGCATTGGTAGCCGGTGTCGGGTTGGTCTCGCTGTCCTCATGGAACCACTCAATTTCAAAACCGGCAGCCGCCATCTGTTTGCCCGCCAGGACGGCGCCATCCTTAATGGGCGGCCCAAATTCCTTTAAAGGGCCGGTTTGGGCCATTAGCGTCCCCATCCTGATATCCGCTGCCGGGGCCACGGATACAAAGGCGAAGAAAACGATAAGTACGCTAGCTAAAATAACGATTCTTTTCATGTTTGCCTCCTTTGGTTAATTTATCAACTCAGTTATAGGTTCTCAATTCCTGCGCGTGCTTCATTCACCTCCTTTGCTGTGATCGATATTGATGAATTCGTAAAAAGTAGAATTCATTCCCGCCATACGGGTTTGGTGTTTCGTATTTTGTGTTTGAATAGATAATGAAAATATACGAAAGTTAGGAATTTGTTCTAATTTAATTTGCCGAATAATCATCATATACTAAATGATGCTCAAAACAGAATACATATAGAAAAAACTAGTTTGTGTGTCAAATAAAAAATTGTTTAGAAGGGTATCCGATAACCGGCGCCGGCTTGACTTGGAGGTGCAGAATTTTTATATTTCAAAATATGTCATGCCTGCTAAGGCAGGAATCCAGTTCTAAAAACGCCTAACCCGGTAGAAATTTAGCCTGAGAGTCAAAGTGTTAGATAAGTCTTGTACGGTATTTTACATTTAAAATAAACAATTATAGGATGATAAAAATCTCAGAAGGTTTTCGAATTCTTGAAAGGGAGGATGCAAAATGGGAAAAGCCATTCGTATTCATGAAACCGGCGGGCCGGAGGTCATGCAGTGGGAAGATTTCGAACCCGGCAGGCCGGAAGCCGGCGAGGCTTTGGTGCGCCATGAAGCCGTCGGCCTGAACTTTATCGATGTGTATCACCGCACCGGCCTTTATCCCTTACCGTCCCTGCCGGCCATACCGGGCTTGGAAGGCGCCGGAATTGTGGAAGAAGTTGGTGAAGGCGTCACCGAGGTAGCCGTAGGAGATCGCGTCGCCTATGCCGGTCAGCCACCGGGGGCTTATGCTGAAACCCGACGAATACCTGCCGACCGCCTCGTCAAATTGCCGGACACGATTTCAACCCGGCAGGCGGCCGCCACGATGTTGCAGGGAATGACCGCCCGCTATTTATTGCACGGCTGCTATGCGGTCAAACCCGGCGATACCATTCTGATTCAGGCAGCCGCCGGCGGGGTCGGATTAATCGTATGCCAATGGGCCAACCATTTAGGGGCAACCGTCATCGGCACCGTGGGATCTTCGGAAAAAGCGGAATTGGCCCAGGCGCATGGATGTCACCACGCCATTCTTTATAACGACGAGGATTTTGTGGCACGCGTACAGGAGATCACCGATGGCAAAGGAGTCGATGTGGTGTATGATTCGGTCGGTCAATCCACGTTTATGAAATCCCTGGATTGTCTGCGGCCTTTAGGCATGATGGTCACTTTCGGGCAGTCGTCCGGCCCGATAGCGCCCTTCGATCTGGGGCTTTTATCAGCCAAAGGCTCTTTGTTTGTCACCCGCCCCACCCTGATGACCTATACCGCCAAACGGGAAGATTTATTGCAGCATGCCCAGGATCTGTTTTCTGTGGTGGACAGCGGCGCGGTAAAAATAGAAGTACGTCAGTCCTACCCGCTTTCAGAAGCAGTGCAGGCTCATCGTGATCTTGAAGCTCGTAAAACGACCGGGTCGACAATATTTACAGTAGGCGAGTGAACACATACGTTGAGAATGGGGAAGGCGGAATGCGGAATTAAAGCATCTATCCCTAATAAACCTATCATATATGCAAGAGCGCCTTGACAATGGTTATCTTTTCTGGCATACATGTCGATCTTGTAAAAATATCAAATTCGATTATTATATTAATGAATAATACATTGCGCCGACAGCCGTCGGCGCAATAAAAAGTGAGAAATTTGTTACGGAGGTTTATACAGCATGGCTGAAGAAGCAATTAAACTCGGCGGAAAGAAAAAAAGCAAATTTATTGACCAGGTTAAGGAGATTCTCCCGGAGGGCGGGAATCTCAACCTGTGTCTGACCTGCGGTGCCTGCTCATCCGGCTGTCCCGCCACAGGCCTGGAAGGCATGGACCCCAGGAAATTTTTGCGCATGGCCGCCCTGGGAATGGATGAAGAGATTTTGAGTTCGGATTGGGCCTGGATGTGCACCCTGTGTCAACGCTGCATCTATGTGTGCCCGATGAAAATTGATATCCCGCAACTGATCTTTAACGTCAGAAAGAGCAGGCCCCGGGAAGAACGGCCCAAAGGAATCGTAGGCTCATGCGATATGGCGCTCAAACACGATACCTGCAGCGCCATGGGTGCTTCCGAAGAAGATTTTCAATTTGTGGTCGAGGATGTTCTGGAGGAAGTCCAGCAAACCCAGCCTGGCTTTGAGAACTTGCAAGCACCCATCAACAAAAAAGGAGCATACTTTTTTCTCAATCAGAACTCCCGGGAACCGGTCACCGAGCCGGATGAAATGGTCCCTCTGTGGAAGATTCTTCATTTTGCTGGAGCCGATTGGACCTACGGTACCAAGGGATGGGGAGCTGAAAATTACTGTATGTTCATGGCCGACGATGAGGCCTGGGAACACATTACGAGGGTTAAGGCCAAGGCCGTAGACGATCTCGGTTGTAAGGTCTGGCTCAATACGGAGTGAGGGCATGAACTGTTCGCAGTCCGGGTCGGACTGCAAAAATTCAATGTTTCCCATAACTTCGAAATTAAAAGCATTATTCAATATTATGCGCAATGGATCCATGAGGGAAAGCTCCAGATCAATTCCGACTGGAACAAGGATTTAAAGGTCAAATTTACGGTTCAGGATCCCTGCCAGCTGGTCCGCAAAAGCTTTGGAGATCCGGTGGCCGAAGATCTGCGATTTGTTGTAAAAACAGTAGTGGGCGAAGAAAATTTTATCGACATGACGCCGAACCGGTCCAACAATTACTGTTGCGGCGGCGGCGGCGGATTTCTGCAGGCCGGTTTGCCGGATGCCCGCCGGCAATTCGGCAAATTAAAATACGAACAAATTAAAGCTACGGGCGCCACATATGCCATCACGCCTTGCCACAACTGCCATTCCCAGATCCATGATCTCAATGATTTTTATGAAGGTGGTTATCAGACCGTTCACCTGTGGACTATCATGTGCTTGGCTATGGGCGTTCTGGGAGAAAACGAACGGGAATATCTGGGACCCGATCTGGCCGAATATATGGTGTTGGAGTCAAAAGAATTGGAAGAATAAAAATCCGGTCCCTGTGTCTAAGTAACTGATACAATTATACGCTATCATAGTCCAAAAACCCGGCCTTTGTTAAGGGCCGGGTTTTTTGTTTTCGCGGCTGGAAGCCGCTCCCACCGACTGGAAGAACGAAGTGGGAGCGGCTTCCAGCCGCGATAAACGAAAATGGCAACAAAATAAACTCCTGTCGGATTCGATTCTATTTCGTTTGATGTCCTCTACATGAAGCTATTTCAAGCCGCCCGCGACAATTTAACGGCACACACCTTATACTCGGGAATGCCGGAGATGGGATCCAGGGCTGAGTTGGTCAGCCGGTTGGCCGCAGCCTGAGCATAGTGGAATGGAATAAATACGGTTCCTGAAACTGCCTTGCGCGATATCTTAATTCGCGCCTCGATACTGCCTCTACGCGAAGCAATCGCCACCAGGGTGCCGTTTTCCAGCTCGTAGTTGCGAGCATCCTGGGGTGAAATTTCAACAAAACACTCCGGTGCCATCTCCATGATGCCATCGCTTTTCATGGTCATGGTGCCGGTGTGATACTGATACAGTAGCCGTCCGGTGGTTAGATACATGGGATATTCTTCATCGGCAGCTTCGGCGGGCTCAATATAATCAATGGCGTGAAACACGCCCTTTCCGCTGGTAAACTGCTCCCGATGCAAAATGGGAGTTCCGGGATGCTCGGACGTCGGACACGGCCAGTGAAGTCCTTCATATTCAATTCGGTCGTAATTGATTCCGGCGTAGGACGGGGTGACCTGTGAAATTTCTTCACTGATCTGCCGGCTGTTTTCATAGGACATGGGGTATCCCATACGGGTGGAAATTTCACAGATGATTTTCCAATCGTCCCAGGCCTGCCCGGGGGGATCGACGGCTTTGCGAACCCGCTGCACCCGTCTTTCAGTATTGGTAAACGTGCCATCTTTTTCCGCATAACAGGCCGACGGCAGGACCACATCCGCCATCTGAGCGGTTTCGGTGAGAAAAATATCCTGCACCACCAAAAACTCCAGATTCTTAAGGCTTTTTTCACAGTGATTCAGATCAGGATCAGAGACCAGCGGATTTTCGCCGATAATATAAAGTGCCTTCAAATCACCGTCATGGGCCGCCGGAACCATCTGGGTGACTTTCAGCCCCGGTTTATCCGACAAATCGGAAACACTCCAAACCGCCTCCATCTTTTCTCGCGCTGCCGGGTCGATGACTTTCTGATAGCCGGAATACACATCCGGCAGACCGCCCATATCACAGGCACCCTGAACATTATTTTGTCCCCGCAAGGGGTTGACCCCACCGCCTTCTATGCCAAGATTGCCACAGAGCATTGCCAGGTTTGCCAATGATTTCACATTGTCGGTTCCGGTGGTGTGCTGGGTGATCCCCATACAATATAGGATACTTCCACGCTCGGCACCGGCATACATTCGGGCCGCTTCGATAATTTCATTGGCCGGAATACCAGTGATCTGTTCTACATAATCGGGAGTAAATTTCTCGACCGTTTTTTTCAATTCGTCAAATCCGACTGTTCGGCTCTCGACATATTCTTTGGCATACAGATTTTCGGCGATGATCACATGCATTAAACCATTGATCCAGGCCACATCTGTGCCCAGATTCTGTCGCAGCCACTTATCGGCATACTGGGTGATCTTGATCCGTCGCGGATCGACAACGATCAGCTTGGCGCCTTTGAGAGCTACAGCCCGTTTGACGGTACTGGAAAAAACCGGATGATTCTCCGTGGTATTGGAACCGGTGATCAGAAAAACATCAGCACTTTCGATGTCTGCGATCGAATTGGTCATGGCACCACTTCCGAAAGCTGCGGCCAGACCGGCCACGGTGGAAGAATGTCAGAGACGGGCGCAATGATCAATACTGTTGGTTTTCAACGCAGCCCGCGCAAATTTCTGGGCAATGTAATTTTCCTCGTTGGTGACGCGGGCAGATGTCAGCACCCCGAGACTGTCAGAACCATGATCGGCTTTTATCTGCTTGAACCTTTGGGCCACCAAATCAAGTGCTTCCTTCCAGGACGCTTCGCGAAACTGTCCGTTCTCCTTGATCAACGGTGAGGATAGCCGATCTGGAGAATGGATAAAGTCATAACCGAATCTGCCTTTGACACACAGACTGCCGAAATTCGGCGCGACATCTTCCACGCCAGTAATTTTTACGACAGTGTTGTCTTTTACATGCAGCTGCAGCTGGCAACCCACACCGCAATAGCTGCAGGTCGTCCGAACCTTTTTGGTTTCCCACGGGCGAACGCTGTAACGGCCATCTTTTTCCACCAGGGCCCCAACCGGGCAAACCTGCATGCATTCACCGCAAAACACGCAGTCTGAGTCGACATAGGGCCGATCGCCGGCGGCAATAATTTTGGTGGCAGCACCGCGGTATCCAAAATGGATGGCCTGATTGACCTGAACCTCGTTGCAGGCCTGGACACAACGGCCACACTGGATGCAGCGAGAAAAATCGCGCACAATGAACGGATTGGCCGTCTCAATCGGATACGGCGTTTGGGTGGCATCAAACTTTTCGCCGGTAACCTGATAACGGAAGGCCAGATCCTGCAGGTGACAATCGCCCCACACCGGACAGAGTTCTTGGCTGTCATCCATTTGTTGAACATGAAGTTGAAATTCGGTCCAATTGGCGCCAGCGGTACCACAAACCGCACAATTGTGATTACCGGAAGATAACAGTAGCTGCAGTACCATGCGCCGGGCTTCAATCACGCTGGCAGATTCGGTGCGCACAACCATGTTATTGGCTGCCGGAGCAACGCATGAAGCCACCAGCGAGCGCGCACCTTCCACCTCAACGACACATACCCGACACGCTCCGGTGGGAGTTGCGCCTTTGAGATGACAAAGCGTGGGGATATCAATGTTGTTTCGACGCGCGACTTCAAGAATGGTTTCCCCGGATTCGAATGCAAATTCATTTCCGTTGATGATGATAATATTTTGGGTAGTCATATTTTCTCTTTTTCACTCCGTGGATCACATCACATGAAAATTTTTATGGAAACATTGTTTTTAGCGGAAACCGAAGCCGTTGTCAATCTGCATTCTGGCCTCCGGCGGCTGGAGCAGTTAATCACGCTAAAGACAATTGAACGTCGAACATCCAACGTCCAACATCGAACTTCCAATGTAGATTCGCTTTGCTAAGTCCTTTTTAAATTGACAGAATACATTATTCGATGTTGGACGCTCAATGTTCAATGTTCGATGTTCATTTTTTTGTTAATCCTTAAACTATAAATATAGACCCCGAAGACACTTCCAAGGGTGTTGGCGATCACATCGAAAACATCGGCATCTCGGAAAGGAACATAATATTGATGAATTTCATCACTGATTCCGTAAAGGGTCGCGCCAAGGATGCTGAGTAGAATCAGCAGTTGTCTGGATTGTCTTAGCCGCATGGTGTGAAATGCCCTGAAAAAAAGAATTCCTAAAATAGCATAGACCACGAAATGCAAAATTTTGTCAAAATATTGAATATCCGGCAGGTGTTCAAAAGACGGCTTGGAGGACTGGATGAAAATCAACAGACAATAAAGAATCAGAGGGAGCCAGTAGAAAATGAAATTCTTTGACTGTGTCGGCATAGGCCTCTTTAAGTATAGGTTTCAGGTTTCGGGTGTCAGGTGTCAGGGTAAGTAATTTAGGAGTTGTGAATTTAGGAATTTAGGGATTTAAAAAAAGGTTTAATTCCGAATTTTAATTCCTAAATCCCTCAATTCCTGAATTCCTCAAACTCTGAGTTCTGACACCTGACACCCGACACCTGAAACCTTCATTCCGAAATCCGCAATCGATCAGAATCCCGTCGTCGGCCGAAGCCTGCCAAACAGGGCGGCGCAGGGGGCATTTTTGGTGACATGCCTTTTAAGTTGCTTGCACCACAGGCTCTGAAATGTCCGACAACTACCATCCAAAGCCTCCGTTTTGGCGAATTCGGCAAATTCGCATCGAAGATCGCAAAATTTAACACGACTGCTGGTAACGCCTGAATTATTGGCCATATATATTATCTCAATTCTTATCTATCCGGTCCGCTCTAAAGAATTCCAATGAGCTTCGTTCACGGCGGGCCTAAAGCATAGGGCATAGCGCATAGCGTTAAAGGAAAAGCCAGCCTCCGCGCAGATTATCGGCAAAGCCAAGGTAGGGCAGCCCTCTGTGGCTGCCCGATTTAGGCCGGCGCAG
>JASFPE010000273.1:0-7958 GCA_050116155.1 Desulfobacterales bacterium | reverse complement strand
AGAACCGCTTTGCCGGATAACCGGGATAAATGCCTTTTAGCTTATCTGCGGCGCGGCCCATCAGGAAGAGTTCGACCCTGTCAGACAGGGATTTTTCGCCGGCCAGCTTTAAATAATCATCAATCCAAAGTTTGCCCGTAATGCCCAGCTGTTTGAACCGACGATAGTATTCCATTTGATAGACCATTACATTCGGCCCGAATACCTCCTGGCTGATGCGGATGCATCGGTCGGTCCTTTCAAACGGGACGTATTCGGCATAAAACGGATTGACCGAGATCATGATCCCGTTTAATCCGTTTTGCCTGAGAAGTCTTAGTTGTTGCCGGGTATGCTCGTCGCTTTTGCACCAGAAGCAGTTGGTTTCCACAAACGTAGAGGGGATCTTCAGGGACTCTGAAATCTCGACGGCCTTCAGCAGCAGTTCAAAATTCAAAAAAGGCTCTCCACCGCTGAAATGCAATCCGTGGTTTAAGCTCATATCCTGTGGGCCATACGGGCTCGGCATGATTACTTTGGCCAGTTGCGGCAGAAATTTTTCCAGCTGGTCGACCGTGATCCAGTCCCCTGTCCATTTCGGTGAGCAGGCATACATGCAATGCCGGCATTCGGCAGAACATTTGTAAGACAGCATCAGACCGCCGGATATGGGTTGCGGGATTTTCATTTGAGCAATTTTTTTAACAAAGCAAGACGTCTATCATTTAAAAGCTGCGCGATTTTCTCCGACCACGATGAAGGGTGCCCAAAACAAAGGATGCGCGTAACTGGCGACAATTTTACCGCTGGCGCTGTCTTTGAGCCCAGGCGAATTCATGAGGTCAAGAATTGATTGCTGCAATGCCCTGCTTCGCGAAAGGGCTATGTTCTTCTGCTGATATTGAAAAAGCCCCGTGGTCAATTTTTTTGCGGCGGTTGTTTCCACAGGCCACATGCTGATCAGAATTGCCCGGGTACCGGCATAAAAAAATGCACTGCCCAGCCCTGAGATTGCCTCGGCGCCGGCACCATCAGCAGCCCCTGTGTTGCAGGCCGAGAGCACCACCCAGTCTGCATTGAGTTTGAATTCAAGGATTTCGTCTACTTTGAGCAAGCCGTCTTCATTCTCGCCGGTCACGGAAGGAGAGGACAGCGCAATCGCCGGTTGATCCAGACCGTCCAGATCGCCAGGAACCAAAGCATGGGAGGCAAAGGCGATGATTCGGCGGTCGGACAGATCCATTGCTTTAACCCGGCTCTCGGAGGCGTCTTTACCCAAAAAAACATCACGGTTCGGATCGGCGTCTAGAGCACTGGCAATATTTTTTAACTCTTCGGCCGTATCCGGAAGGCGATTTAAGGATTCCAACCGGGCTGACACAAGTTTTTGATTGTCCAGATAATTGCCTGCCGTCAAACGAATGCCTCTCACAGACAGGTTGACTTCTCTGCCATAACGCCCGGCGCCGGGCTTGTTGCTCTCACTCTGCAGCCTGGCCAGTTGGGCTTGGTTAAAGCACGGATCACCAAATGCACAAAAAGCTTTTCTGGCGCTGTCTCCGGCAGGAAGAGATCGTAACGTAATCAGTGAATGCACCGAGGGCAGACGTGTCAAAGCCACTTGTCGGATGAGCCAGGAAACATTACGGTAAGAGGAAAACAATACATCGCCTTCCTTTACGGGTGTTGCAGATGAAGTCGGCAAAACCGAAAACGGAAGTTGACCCAATGGACCGGGGGCAACGATAAGTAAATCGGTGGCATTTTTCCAGCCGGGTCGAACCGGTTTCAGAAGTTTGCTGTAAATAATGTAAGCCTGTCCGAGATCAAAATCCGGAATATCCCCCAGGGTATCGGGCTTTGGATCAAGGGATTTCCTCAGTCGAGCCACGATAGCAGTGATGTTATTTCTGTTCAGCGATGCTGAAGCAAACCTGACGTTGCCCGTATGAGGAATAGCCCAGACATACGTCCGTTTCTCCCCGGGATACAGCATGACGAGCGCTTCGGCGGCTCGAAGATTCATTTGAACATCGGAAAGTGTCGCCGTTTGGGGATCATCGAAGTCGGCATACTTGGGAAACCGTCTTTTTATCTCAGCGAGCAAAGCAGCTCTGGCATTGTTTAAGGTGTCGACGGTGGACTTGATCTCCTGGACTACATCTGCACCCCTCTGGTCTGTCGGTATTGCGATCACATTGGATAGCGCGTTTTCAAGTTCGTTTATCTGCTTGGATGCATCCTGCTCCCGGCGAACAAGATCAGCCAGAAAGGGGTCCACAGCAGCTGCACGGGCCCCGCTTGCACCCAGTGCGCTTTGGACAGTGCTGTAATTAATAGCCTGGCACAGTTTGAATATTTCTGACGGCGGATTAATATTAAATTTCCTGGACCGGTTTTGTTCATGAATCTTAAAAAGCAAATCCATGTAAGCGTCGATGATTACGCCAAATAAGTGTTTTATTATATAAGTGTCGCCCCTGCCGGTGGTTTTTTGCAACAGACTCGGGACCGCTTTGCTAAAATCTTGCATGGCCTGATGATTCGCTTTCATTCTGGCATGAACCATTGCCCGCAAACCCAGAAATGCTGAGGTCAGGGTATGCTTTTCTCCGAGATAGTTGCTGCAGGTATGGTATGCATTTGAAACAGAGTCCATTGCTTCACCGATGCGCCCAGTTTCTAACAGACAGAGCATGGAAAGCGGGTTTCTCTCCATAAATTTCTTAGAAAAGTATGGACTTTCTGCCAGATGAGCGTTGATATAATCGAATTGTTGCATCGCCTCTGAATAGTTCAGCTTCAAGGCGAGGGTATTTGCCAAATTTTTTCTAGCTGCTATCATTTCAAAGGAGTTTTCAGAAAATTCAAGTTTTTCGAAAATCCGAATGACTTCTTGAAAAATTTTTTGCGCCTCGGATAAGCGGCCCTGCCGCAGAAGTATTTGACCAAAAGTCCCGAGCATTTCGCCAGTGGCTCCCGAGAGTTTACCGGTGTGTCTGATAGCCTCTCTCAAGGCTCCACGGGCTTCCATTTCAGCTTCCACCAGGCGGCCCTGGCTTGCCAGATTCAACGCTAGATTCTCCCGATGGTTTATATAAGATTTAAAAGCGGCCTTTTCCTGCTCAAGGTTGCTTGCCAATTTTGCAACAGTCACACGCCGGTAGACTTCGGCCTCGCTATATTGGCCCTTATTCTCCAGAGATTTAGCCAGCATGTTGGCCCGCTTATATTCAAGTGAGTTTCTTGCTCGTGAGCTAAGCCTGCGGTATGAAAGCCGTTGACTGCAAAATTTTATGCCGGCTTTTAGCGTTTTTTCAGTCGATTGAAAATTGCCCATTTCCCAATACAGATATGCCAGCAAAACATAGGTTAATGCCCGCGGATGCACATCGAGACTTTTTTCCAGCAGATTGATTGCGCGAATTAAATTGCCGGCGAGCCCCTCGGCATGCGCAACCTGGGTCAATATCAGGGCATACTTTTTGCGGCTCAATTGCGGCTCCATCTTCCCGTTTTTATCTTCAGCAAATGACAATGCCATGCGAAGATCTTCTAGATTTTGTTTATAACGACCGAGTTCGCGGGCAAAATGCCCTCTTCTTAAATAAAAGTTTGCAAGAATTGCTGGATCTTTCGTATTCGGCGGAGACGCATTTGCTTCGGCCTTATTTTTTTCCCTAATATGATCAACGGGCGGGTATGACTGATTGAGTACTTCCAATATGTCGTTAATGCGGCGCGGCGGTGGTTCAAACGATTTTTGACTCAGCGTTACGGTCACCTTTTTGGCTTTTTCCACAGACATTTGACTGGCTGCATTTTCGGCCATCTCATTCAGGACAGCGGTTTTTCGGGGTACACCCGCGGCGGCATAGAGCAGGGAAGAGAGTTCGCGATCAGAGGCATTCGCCTCGGCTACAGTCAATAAAGCCTGCAAGATGGCTGTTTTATCGGAAGTTGAAAAAATAAAGACATCCACCCGGTAAGAGCCTAGGTTGTGCCGGTAATAATTAAATGCGTTGTTGCCATAGGTACGCCAGACCGGCTGACCATTGGATCCAATGCCATCCCAGTCCGCGACACAAAACATTAAAGACCCTTCCTTGGCGGATTCGTAAAACAGGTAATCCGAGGAACCTACAGCATGAGCTATAATCCCTTTTTTGCCGATTTTCATTCGCAAAAGTTTATGGGGTGGCATAAAAGGAAAATTTCCGGGCCATACATTTACGCTGCCCGATGCGACGATCAAAAAATGATCACCCGGTTTTACCATCAGCCCGCTATTCGTCCAGGGAGGTATGTTCCCCTGGACAACAATGCATTGGTGCTGCTGTATTACTTCCGTTGCCTGGCTCGGAATCACAGTTTTTTTCACACAACCGGGTAGGGATGAAATGATCAGGATAGTGACCCATAAAATTATAGCATTTACAAAATATCGGTTCATGTTGAATCGATCCTCTGGCAGCTTTAGGCTTCCCTAGATCAAATCGTTTCTAATTTTACAGGCTGGAATTATGTATATGGTTTATAGGCAACGCCAATTGATTATTTTTCGCTCAATCAGGGTTGTATGCTTTCAATAGGTGTCTTTTGTGTTAACCGGTTTGAAAATTTTGTATAAATGATACATAAAAAGGGATCAATGATCAAGACGACCCATGCGGTGCTGCATGACAGGTCATGAGTTCGTTCGAATTCGAGGAGAAGAAAAGGGACGTCCGTTATATATTTATATTCTACAACGTGCTTAAAAAATTGAAGGGTCGGTAATGTTCAATACCAATGCAGCTAACCGAACAATTGTATGCCGCATCCGCCGTTATTTTTCCAGATGATTCGCCCTTTTTGTTTATACTTTTTATATTTTGAAGCCGGCAACGTCACCGTGATCATTTCGCCTTCGACAAATAAACTGTCGGATTCAATGAATAGACCGGAGGGACTGTAATTTATAAGCCGACCCGTATAAAGGTTTTTTCTATAGACAAAGGAAATGAGTCCGGAATAAGAATTTCGCGGTTCTTTTCTTTTATTCAAAAAAAGCTTTGCAGATGAAGTGGTCATATTTTTTCTCTGGTAGCCTCGATATCTTCGATATCCGGCAACTGGCTTTCACGCGACATGGACCACAGGCAGACCACAGCGAGGCTTAAACAGAAAATAACTGCTATTGCTATGAGAATAAGTAATATTTTAATCACGATCATCTCTGCCCATCCGACAATGCCCGCCACATCATCATGATTGTTTTGTTCAGGCTTCTCGGAATGCCGTTATTTTAACCGGTGCCATCATCCCAATTTTCAATTGAACAGACCCGAAAAAAAGATGCACGTACAACCGAGAAACCTGATTTTCGCCACCTCAAACCTCCATTTATAAAACGAAACCTCAGGGGGGGTCGAGTCACCACCGGGTTTTTTAAATTAGTGTTGAAGCTGGGTGGCCTTTGTCAAATACCTTTACAGCAAGACGTGTGCCAGATGGTGATTTAGAGCGATATGCAAGTTATATCAATATAATAGCTGATTTCATGTCGAAAGAGCAGATTGAAAAATTAGGTAAAAGAATGGATAAAATTGTGGCTAGAAATTCATAGGTCGCCTGGTTTTCAGATCAATCGTGTCGGTGAAACGGTCATTTAGTGCACCATCAAAAATGCGTAGCGGTCCATCTTCTGATCGTAATCGCTTCGTACGTTGATGGGAAACCCATATTGGCGCACGGTGGAGTAAACGTCCACGGCCAT
This sequence comes from Desulfobacterales bacterium, assembly GCA_050116155.1. GTDB lineage: Bacteria > Desulfobacterota > Desulfobacteria > Desulfobacterales > JAHEIW01. Next base: position 2,221 of record JASFPE010000273.1, on the reverse strand, counting down.
GGCCTCCGGAGCCGGGCGGGCCATGCGAGGCTCCTTGCAGGTCTGCCGGTCGCCGGTGCACTCCTTGCAAAAGCAGCACGAGTCCATGAACAGCAAAAAGGCCCGTTCATAGCCTGCGAGAAAGACTTCGCGCTCCAGTTCGACCAGTTTAGCGTTGATTTTGCGGGACCAGGCATGGCGGTCTTCAGGCTTTTGCATGGTACCTTCAAAGTGCAGGATTATCGCATCGCTGTATTCGCTGAAAAACCGCTCGCATTCGGCCACAGATGGAGTGCTGGGCGGACATGCGCCACAATGGCCGTATTCACCGCAGCCGAAAGTGCATTTCATGCGCACCCATTGGGCGACGATGATTTTTTTGGGGTCAATCCATTTGTAATCAGTGTAGCCTTTTTTATTGAATATCTCGTCCAGACTTTGCCGTTTTTCCGATGTAAGACTCATAGGATGTCATCTCCTTAATTTTGTTAATTGTTAATCTAACCGCAGGGAATATGCATCAGTGATTTCCTTTAGGCAAGAGATTAATTAAAGACAGCGAAAAAGCCTAACTAGTCAAGAAACCGCTTGTGCCCCCATTTTGCCATTCTGGAGGATTTCGTGTCTATTGATAGGTAAAATAATGAAATGCCGATTACCTTTATGTAAAATATTTCGTGCTATATAGCGTTTTTTGGCTATAAAAATGGCCGTATAGACCCCCAAAAAGGCTCTATTTTTCATTCATTTTTTTTATTATCAAATCGTTACCACGGCCCGACCAAGATTAAAAAAAAATTCGTGCTATACGGCGTTTTTTGCCTATAAAAATGGCCGTATAGGCCTTAAAAACTACCCTATTTTTCATTCATTTCTTTTATTTTCAACTCGTTACCACGGCCCGACCCCAGCCTTTAAAAAACCTGTTGACAGCTTGATTTTCAGGCGTTTATAAAAATATTGATAATCTCATCTCCGAATTAAGCAGGAGAGGTTATGAAAAAGTCTGATGCCATTCTACTGTTTTTTCCAATCATTTTATTTATTGCCTGCCTTCTCTTATTTAGTTCTGCAGCCGCCCAGGATGCAGGCATATGTCCATCTTCCACCATTCCCGGGGAATTAGAATTTGACCAGGATATGCTATTTGATGTGGAGGAACTGGATGATAATCCGACTGATGGAAGAATTGCACCTGGATCCTGTGCAAATATCACAATTTTTAAAGAGAATGCTTTTTATACCTGGGAGTCCAGTGATCCGGATAATTTCAGCCTGTCGGAAGATGAGCATGGGGCCACCAATAAAATTTGTCTTTCGAAAGATGCCTGTGGATCTGCCACCATTACGGTGACCGACGCTGATGGCAAGAAATATATGCTCTCTTTGTTAAGTTTTTTGGGGCGCTGGGGGGATTGGACGGAATGGATTATTGAAGATGATCCCTGTGCCGGAGGGTATTATGCTTCAAACATAGTGGATTTTTGCGGCGATAAATCCATTCAATATAATGCGGCATTTTTCGGTGCCCAATATCGCCATGATGAATGTCCTACCACCTGGACGATATACAGCGAAAATTGCAGCGCCGTATTTCATGCATTTGCCGGTTTTCCAAGAATTAGTGCTGCGTGGATCAGGGAACGGCATTGGATATGCGATCAGTAAACCTGGATTAAGCCTCATTTCTATTTCATCTTGATTTATCATTGACATTCATTTATCGGGCTTGTTAAATATGGGCATTATCTCATATGCAGAGACAATGCAAACCCCATCACGGAGGGATGGGATCTATGCAATAGGTCTTAAATAAAAAGCTGAGCTGCTTATCAAGGCACCCGGCTTTTTTTATTGGTGAATATGTTAATTTGGCAAAAACTCTATAATATTGTCGATAAATGGAGGTTGTTTGATTTCTAATTGGGTTTAGAAATAGTGAAACAACACATTTGTACTCGACCCGCAGCTATAGTCCGCACCGGAAATTACAGCGCAGATCAGGTTCGCTCTCATGCGCATGCGCCCGCCGAATGTTGATCGACTCCTAATTCCTTTTTTTTGAAATTGGTATTGGTTCTCCTGAGACGTTGTTCAAAAATTTAAAATTTTCTTGATAATTCAAAAGGACATCCTGAGGGGAGAACTTGTGTCGCTCGATGGCGCTACGTTTAATGCGCCGGAACGCGCCGTCATCGACTCTCCGATTCCGGGGATCTGGTATGTGCTGGTTTACGGCTAC
>JASFPE010000272.1:0-7983 GCA_050116155.1 Desulfobacterales bacterium | reverse complement strand
GGGCGTAAATGTTTCGTCCGACAGTCCTGATATTAGGGCATCTTCTTTCCCATCGCCACGGCCGCTAATGAACATCTCAAATACTTTTCGTTCTTCATTCCATTGCAGTTCGTCAACCAAATAGTTTCTCTTGACAAACTGTTGCCTTAATTTGGACATTCTTTTTTCATCTTGTAAGAATTTCTTGTCAGCGACATTTTCACTGATCAATAGCTCGGCGATATCGGCTGAAATTCCACGTTTTTCCAATTGGCCCAATAACGAAACATATTCCGAAATATCACCAATAAACATAAATAATTTATGGCCGGATAATTCCTGGTCATTTTTTCCATATCTCAGGCACCGGTTATCACATATCTTTTTTAATAGATGTTCATTTAACTCGGATTCATCCTTTAGATAAGATTCGCTCTTGCCTTTGCCAATTTTAAACAATGGCGGTTGGGCAATATACAAAAACCCCTTGTCCACCATTTCCGGCATCTGCCGGTAGAAGAACGTCAACAACAGTGTACGAATGTGCGATCCGTCCACATCGGCATCTGTCATGATAATTACTTTATGATATTTAATCTTATCGATATTATATTCTTCATCTTTTCCGACACCGGTTCCCAGGGCGGTAATAATATTTTTTATTTCCTCACTGCGTAAAATTTTATCGATGCGAGCCTTTTCGACGTTTAAAATCTTTCCTTTAAGCGGCAATATCGCCTGATATTTACGATCCCTGGCCTGCTTGGCGGATCCACCGGCAGAGTCCCCCTCAACGATAAATATTTCTCTTTCGGCAGGATCATTAGATTGACACTCGGCCAGTTTACCCGGCAGGGTTGCATCCACCAGCGCGCCTTTGCTTCTTGCCAGATCGCGCGCCCGTTTGGCGGCATCTCTTGCCCTGGCGGCATCTACGCCTTTGGCAAGTATCTTTTTGGCAACCGATGGATTTTCCTCAAAAAACGTACTTAATTTTTCATTAACCAGAGATTCAACCAGGCCCTTGACCTCGCTGTTTCCAAGTTTGGTTTTGGTCTGTCCCTCAAATTGTGGATTCTTAATTCTAACATTAATAACGGCCGTCAATCCTTCGCGCACATCATCTCCGGAAATTTTCACCTGTAAATTTTTGGGTAAATTTCCATTGGTGGCATATTGATTGATGGTTCGGGTGACCCCGGCTTTAAAACCGATTAAGTGAAAACCGCCTTCGGTGGTGTTGATGTTGTTGGCAAATGAAAAGATTTTTTCCGTGTAGCTATCATTGTATTGAATGGCGACCTCAATTTCGACATCACTCTTAACCCCCTCCATGAATATGGGTTTATGCAATGATGAGTGTCTCCGATTGAGATATTCTACAAATTGCTTAATTCCGCCTTTAAAAACAAATTCGTCTTTGGCGTCCGAACGTTCGTCTTCAATGGTAATCTTGACGCCTTTATTTAAATAGGCAAGCTCACGCAGCCGGCGCACCAGAATGTCGTAACTGTATTCTGTGGTTTGAAATATCTCTGAATCCGGTATAAAATGAACTTTGGTTCCCTGTTTTCTGATTTTACCCTTCTCTTTCAGATCACAGGTTTTCTTACCGCGTTCATAGCTCTGATAGTATTTCTTTCCGTCCGAATATATCTCAACTTCCAGAAAACTAGACAGCGCGTTGACCACCGAAACACCGACGCCGTGCAATCCTCCGGAAACCTTATAGGAATGGTCGTCAAATTTCCCACCAGCATGCAATTTGGTCATCACCACTTCAACGGCGGGAATTTTCTCCTTCTTATGAATTCCAACCGGAATCCCCCTGCCGTTGTCGATAACGGTTATGCTGTTATCGGTATGAATGATAACATTGATGCGACTGCAAAATCCCGCCATGGCCTCATCGATACTGTTATCCACCACCTCATAAACCAGATGATGCAACCCGGCACTATCGACGTTTCCGATATACATGGCAGGTCTGCGGCGCACGGCCTCCAGACCCTCTAAAACTTTGATATTGTCTTCGGTATAGTTGTTGTTGATTTCTGTTTTCATATTCTCATCGGCATTATGACACTTAAATAGGTTTTATCTTCTTCGCCCTCGATCAAGCAGGGCTTTTCTTCATTGACGATATGAATGAGTACTTTTTCGTCATCCATGACGCCAAGTGTATCAATAAAAAATTTGGGATTAAACATTACCGTGATGGGTTCTCCACGAAACTCAATAACCATATCCTCTTTCGACTCACCAATATCAGGATTGGTGGAGGTAATCACCAGTTTGTCTTCTGAAAAATTAAATATGACGCCTTTATAATCCTCGGAGGATAAGATGGACATACGTTTCAGCATCATTAAAAATAGCTGTCTATCCAGGTAGATATCATTTCCGGCGCTTTTTTGGATGATGTCCGTGTATTCCGGAAAAGATCCTTCTAATAGCCTAATGATAAGCGTTTCTGTATCTTTTTGAACAATTAGATTATTATCCTTAAAACCCATCTGAACCAGTCCCTCGGCATCTAAAAATTTATTTAGCTCAATCAGACCCTTTTTGGGTATCATAACCCCGGTTCCTTCGGGCAAATTGTAATTTTTATCATAGAAATAATCTGTTTTAGAAAGTCTGCTGCCATCTGTTGATACCAATCTAAATATTTTTTGTTTCTTCTCGATAATTCGTTCAGAGTAAACCCCCATAATATGGGCGCGTTTATCATCTGTTGCGCCACTGACAATGACCGCTCTTTCGATCATTTTGGCCATGGCTCCGGAATCAATCTCAAAGAATTCAACTGCCTCGATTTTTGGAATTTCGGGGAAATCATCCGGATTCATACCCACAATATGATATTCAACATGCTCATTGCCAATCTCTATCCAATGATTTTCTATTTCATTTAACCCGATTTCTTCGCTGGGAAAATCTCTCACGATTTCGTAAAATTTGCGGGCGTTGATTGCAATTGTTCCTTGAGTTTCCACATTGGCCGGATAGATTCCCTCGAAGCCGGTTTCCAGATCCGTGGCTGAAATAGTTATATTTGAATCAGTTGTTTTTATTAATAGATTGGTTGTAATGGCCAAATTTGTTTTTCGACCGGTTAATCCCTGAACTTTTGCCAATACAGGAAGCAACTCATTTTTTTGAATTGTAAGTTTCATCCTATTTATCCTTTATTTATATTATAAATTATATATCAGTATTAATAAATAAAGATTGTCGAAAAGTCTAATAACTTTTTAACCTATTAATATTATATGTGAATTTTAAAACCAGAGGCCATGATAACTTCGTTAATAATAATTTAAAAGAATATAGGTATGAACAGCTATTTTTCTTTTGTTTATAAAGTAATAATTTATTATTAAATATCAGCAATAAAAAGTTGATGAATTTAATTTAATAAATGATTGCTATTTTAATTCACTTTAAACCATAAAATGATCATATTGTTTTGCAGCCTATCAACCACCAGCAAATGGGATCTTGCGATATCAAATGGAAACGATGTTATGGGTTGTTCGCGTGAATCCATTCGCGAATTTGATCCGCCCCCCTTTTTTTCCAACTATCTGAAATTCTTAAATTAATATAATTCGAATATGTTTTTCCCAAAAAGTTAATTATTTTATCATAATGATAGGCTTTTTCAATAACAAATCCCTCTAAGTCTTCGGTGGTCTCAGGCTGACCTGTTTTTGGTGTCGTTACACTGCTTAAATTTAGGCTTTCGCCTTTAATGGTAAATTTCCATTCCTGGTTGTTTGCATGCAAGGCCAAATTCAATTCAGTAACCAGAGCGCCTTTTCTGAGGGCCAGGATTCCTTCCTCGAATCCTGCGTCATCGCCTTTTATGGTAATGCGTTCCAATGTTTCGGTTTTTCGGTTTTCAAGAACAATACGCTTTCCGATGTGAAAGGATGTAATCTCATGATCAAAGGTTTTGAAGAAAGGCTGATTGGTATCGATTTGAAACCATAACCATGTTAAGAATTCCTCACCGAGGAATTTATAGCGGTTGTAAGCGACGGCAACATCCAGCATTGAAATTATTTACTCCGTGAAACCAGAGGGCGATAGGCTGGTTAATTGATCTTTTTCCAGTCCCGAAAGCGCCATCGTCAAGTATGCGTCAGTATAAGGAAAAAGCCTGAGTAGTGTTAATTGAAATGAGTGCGAAAAAATATTCTCCAATGCTTCATTTGCTGCTTTTAAATTTGAAAAAAACCAGAGGCAAGATTCTTCATAATTCCAGATCGTATCGTATATGCTCGGCGTTGCCGGAATCCGTACACTGAGTTTTTGAATAACCTTATCCTTCAACACTTTTTTTTCGTTCCGAGATAAAAACTGTCTTCCGCTTGACGCCAGATGTCTGGCTGATTCCATCGCAAAATGCTTTTTAATTAATTTGGGTGACATGCTTTTTTTGTCAATACGCAGTGAAAATACAAAATAGTTCCCATACACAAATGAGGAATCGCTGAAATCAGGATGAAAGGGATTGTGGAATGACGTCCATCCAACAGTCTTTTCGGATACATCCCCATCGATTTCGGAGATGGCATTTTTTTTTAATCCATTGGCAACCGCTTCAAGTATGGGTGCATTGAGATTACCTTTCACCTGATAGCGTGTAATGGAAACAGAGGAGGATAAAATACCCATTGGTCAAAAATGCGATATCGAAAAAAAACAACCAGAAAATAGAAAAATTAGCAAAACACCATATATAGTAGTTCTCTCAATGAATAATTAATATATAGCGTGTTTATAGGTTGGTTACAAGCATATTTTCTTGTTAAAAAAAATAAATAAACGTGATATGAAATCGAAGGGTTTCCAGTTCGCCTGTTGACCTGTTGACCGGTTAAAAAATAAAAACTATTTGCTTAATAACTGACCGCTTGATCGAAGAATTTATTTTTTACCGGCAACGGGCAAAACGGGCTAACCGGCTAAACCCTTTAACTGTCAGTATTATGCCCAATTAAGAATTCACAAAAGTGTTTAGGTAACTTCGCATCTGGTATTAAACCATGAAATTTATTGCCGATTTGCATGTGCATTCAAAATTTTCCAGAGCCACGGCCAAAAATCTTGATTTCGAAAATTTATATATAGCCGCGCAATGCAAGGGTATCACCGTCCTCGGTACCGGCGATTTTACCTACCCGCAATGGTTTTCGGAAATTAAAACCAAGCTTTGTGCGGCCGAACCCGGATTGTTCAAACTTAAAGATGAATTTGCAGTCCTATGTGATCAACGGGTTCCGGCGTCCTGCAGGGGGCCAGTTCGGTTTTTATTAGCAACCGAAATCAGTAATATTTATAAGAAAGACGGAAGAACCCGTAAAAACCATAATCTTGTCTTGGCACCCAGCCTGGAAGTCGCCGAGAAATTTTCGGCCAAACTTGATAAAATTGGAAACATAAAATCCGATGGCAGGCCTATCCTGGGACTGGATGCGCGAGACCTTCTTGAAGTACTCTTAGAAACCTCGGATCAGGCGTGTTTGATACCGGCGCATATATGGACCCCCTGGTTTTCAATGCTGGGTTCAAAATCAGGCTTTGATTCCGTTGAAGAGTGCTTTGAAGATCTTACTTCCCATATTTTTGCAGTGGAAACAGGGTTGTCATCCGATCCACCGATGAATTGGCGTGTCTCCGGATTGGACGACGTGACGCTGGTTTCAAATTCCGATGCGCACTCTCCGGCCAATATTGGAAGGGAAGCAAATTATTTTAATACCGCGTTGTCATATGACGCCATCCGATCCGCCATCCAATCCGGTGATCCCAATCAATTCCTGGGAACCTTTGAGTTTTACCCGGAGGAAGGTAAATATCATCTGGATGGCCATCGAAACTGTCAGGTTCGTTTGTGGCCCCGGAAAACCATTGACCATGGTGGCATTTGCCCGCAATGTGGCAAAGCCTTGACCCTCGGTGTACTTTACCGGGTTGAAGAATTAGCGGATCGGGAAGAAGGCCAAAAACCGCAACAATATCATCCCTATTACAGTGTTATTCCGTTGCTCGATATTTTTGCAGAGATTTTTAGAGTGGGTCCAAAAAGTAAAAAGGTTGCGCACGCATACGCCACGGCCATTCAACAGCTGGGATCCGAATTTAATATCCTTCATCATTTGCAGCCACAATTCATTGATGAGGCCGGCATACCGCTGCTCGGTGAGGCGGTTCGTCGTATGCGAAACAAACAGATAGAAGTCCTTCCCGGGTACGATGGGGAATATGGGCAGGTAAAAATATTTAGCGCTCAAGAACGCGAACAAATTATCGGTCAACAACCATTATTTTCCATACCAACGTGGGCGAAATCTTCTGAAAAAAAAGAGAAGAAAAAACCGCAGCTGGCTGAAAAAAAGAGCACTTCAAAAAAGCCGGGTCTGTATTCGGATCCAGAAGAGCCCAACCAGGCAAAAGAACCCGGAAAAATTTTGGATCGACTCAACAAAGAACAGCGCCACGCCGTTCAACATCCGGCCGGTCCATTATTGATTGTCGCCGGACCGGGTACCGGGAAAACCCTTACATTGACGCACCGCATCGCATATCTGATCCGCCACCAGGGGGTGTCGTTTCAGAATATACTGGCGGTCACGTTTACCAATAAGGCAGCCGAGGAGATGCGCCTGCGACTTCAGCGCTTATTGGGTGATGCATCTCAAATTCCGCAGGTGGCCACCTTCCACGCCCTGTGTTTTAAAATATTGAATGATCTGGACCCGCAAAAGGAAGAATCCATTATTGATGAAGAGGGCCGTAAGTATGTAATTGCCGAATCGCTGAGATTCTTAAAGCAAAAGGGAAACCCGATTTCATTAAAACCGCGGGAGATTATAGATAGGATTATTGCCGCCAAACAACAGATACTTGGACCGGATGAGATTGCCCAATGTGAGACCGATGAATCGGCCGGTGACCAATTTGCTGAAGTCTATCTTACCTACCAACAGCTATTGGCGATTCAAGGTCTAAATGATTATGAAGATCTGATTTTTAAAGTCGTCCGTCTTTTCGAAACCAACACAGTCATATGCAAGCGGTACCGCAATATTTTCCAACACCTGTTTGTGGATGAATATCAGGATTTGAATCATGGGCAGTATCGAATAATTCGGGCGCTGGCGCCGCCACAGGATCTAACCCATGATATTTGTGTTATCGGCGATCCCGATCAATCTATTTATGGGTTTAGAGGTTCAGATTTCAAGTATTTTAAACAGTTTATCAAAGATTATCCCCGTGCTGAGGTTTTATACCTGACACACAATTACCGTTCAACGGGAACGATCCTGGATGCCTCATACCAGGTCATCAAGACACAGCACCCACAGCCGTCGGGGGTGAGAACCTACTCGCAGATTGATGGTGTAAAAACCATCAACATTATTGAACTTGCCAATGAAAGAGCCGAAGCCGAGACGATTGCGAGAATCATTGAAAAACAGGTCGGTGGCACTGGATTTCATTCCATCGATACGGGAACCATCGATGATGCCAACCTATCGTCGGCGCGAAGCTATTCGGATTTTGTGGTGTTGTATCGCACCAACGATCAGCATCGGATTATCGCCGAAGTCTTTGAAAAATCCGGCATTCCATGTCAGATCGCCAGCAGGGAAAATACTTTGAATCAGGAGAGTTTACCTGAAATCCTTTCTTTTTTAAGGGTGGTTTCCGGGTGCGCAGGCTATGAGGACCATGAAAAAGTTCTCCTGTTCTCGATTCCCGCCATCGGAAAGAAGACCCTGTCGAAATTCAAGCTTTGGTGTTATCAGAAACAATTTTCTTTAGCCGATGGCCTCAGACAGGCAAAACGATTTCCAATACCGGGTTTAAAGCCATCCGCCCAGCAAATGCTCAACGATTTTTCGCATCATTTGATTGATGCACAAAATAAGGTTGCCGGCATGACTGTCGCCCAAAAGCTTCTGTATTTATCTCGACATAGCAACT
>JASFPE010000271.1:0-8001 GCA_050116155.1 Desulfobacterales bacterium | reverse complement strand
AACCGATCAGTAATATTCCAACCTGTGGCGTATTTTGCGTGGATTTAGACATTTCATCATGGGCAAAAATCGGAGAACATTGCGGCAAACTGAAATTCTTTGAATTTCCTAAGAAGCATACTTCGTGAGCGACTTTTTCAAATCGAAACCTGACTGCTGACGGAATGCTTTCAATCTAAAAAAGGAGGAGGACACCATGGCAAAGAAGAAAGAAAAAAAGGCAGCAAAATCCGAGGCAAAGAAAAAGGCAAAAAAGAAAGAGAAAAAAGTCCAGGCGAAAAAGAAACAAAAAAAGGCGAAAAAAGCGAAAAAAAAGAAATAGCGATGATTTGCAGAATGTTTGAAGTTCAAGGGCAATCTGGCCCTATTAGCTAGAGTGCCCTTTTTTTATCTTTTCGGCAAATGAGAGTTTTAAGATCCCTTCGGTCGAAGGGGACGGATGTCTGTGCATATTCAGGAGAACCAAAAATGGCTAAAAAAATCGATAAAAACATCTTGCTGGTAGCGGTGGATTTTACCCCACATTCAGAAGAGGCCTTATTGTTTGCCAGCAAACTGGCAGGATGCCTAAACGCCCGGCTTCTGGTGCTCCATGTTATCCACGATCCCGCTGAAGCACCGGGATTCTATGTTAAAAAAGGAAAAGAGAAAAAATTTCTCCAATCCATGGAAGAGGCCGCCGAAGAAATGATGGATGAATTTCTTAAAAAAATGTGTAAGGCCCATCCCGATCAAATACCGCTCCGAAAAGCCATTGCGCAGTTAGTGGTCGGGACACCCGCAACCCGGATTGTGGAAATCGCTGAGAAAAAAAAGGCCTACATGATCATTATCGGCAGTCACGGACGCACGGGATTATCGCATTTGCTGGTGGGCTCAAAAGCGGAACGGGTGGTGCGATTGTCCGCCATTCCGGTAACAGTGGTGAAAACCACAGGGAAAACATAAATTGTCAAGTGGATCTGGCTCGAGGAGATGACCCATGAAAGCAATACGCTGGTGTATATTTGAAATCCGTCTATTAGGTATATGCATTTTTTTGCTGTTCTCAGCAGTACCGGCTTATGCAAAAACTGACGCAAGCGCGGAAGAAATCAGCTGGTTTTTTCTAGCAATCGGGCTGCTCGGGGGGCTTTCTCTATTTCTCTATGGCATGGAACGCATGAGCGACGCCCTCAAGATTGTAGCCGGTGAAAAAATGAAGGACATCCTGGGGATGCTGTCCAACAACCGCATCATGGGGCTGATTACCGGCGCGCTTGTGACGGCGGTTATTCAATCCAGTTCGGTCACCACGGTCATGTTGGTCGGTTTTGTAACCGCCGGCTTGATGTCGCTCTCACAAACGATTGGCGTCATCATGGGCTCAAACATTGGCACGACCATCACGGCTCAGATCGTGGCGTTTAAGGTAACCAAATATGCACTGCTGCTGATGGCCATCGGCTTTGGCATGCTTTTTTCCTCAAAAAGAGAAAAAATTCAGCAATACGGTTATATGATCATGGGATTGGGAATGATCTTTTTCGGCATGGGGGTGATGAGCGACGCCATGAAACCGTTAAGGACTTACCAGCCTTTTCTCGATCTGATGACCCAAATGTCCAATCCGGTATGGGGTATTCTTGTGGCTGCCCTTTTTACGGCCTTGATTCAATCTAGTTCCGCAACCACGGGGGTGATTATCGTACTGGCGATGCAGGGATTGATCACGCTGCCGGCAGGCATCGCGTTGTCGTTTGGTGCCAATATCGGAACCTGTGTAACGGCTTTATTAGCATCAATAGGTAAACCGCGCGATGCGCTGCGGGTATCCATCGTACACGTGCTTTTTAACGTGGTCGGCGTGTTGATTTTTTTGCCATTTATTTCACCATTTGCAAAGCTGGTCGTTAGCATCTCTCCGTCGGCTCCAGAGGGGCTTACCGGCCTGCAGGCCGCTGCCGCGGTGCTGCCACGCCAGGTCGCCAACGCCCACACCATTTTCAATGCCACCTGCGCCATCATTTTCCTTCCGCTGGTCACTTATTTTGCCCGCATCGTCTACCGCCTGGTTCCAGATAAACCCCTGCCGGAGATTGAGGAAATCCAGCCCAAATATTTGAGTGAAATGCTGCTGCATACACCCAGCCTGGCGCTGGATGCCGCCCGCCATGAAATCAAGCGCATGGGAAAACGGGTGGATCTCATGCATACCGCCATGCTGCCGGCCGTATTGACGGGAAACAGGGAATCACTGCAGGCCGTGCGGGATATGGATGAAGAGGTCGATGTCCTGTACAAGCACATTGTCAATTATCTGGCCGAAGTCAGCAAGCTACAACTGAATGAATACCAGACCCAAAAAATGGTAAAACTCATGGGGGCTGTCAATGACCTGGAACACATCGGCGATGTGATCGAAGTCAATCTGGTGGATCTTGGTGAGCAACGTATTAAACAGGGGTTTAAGATTAGCGGAGCAACTCAGAAGGTGATCACCACTGTCCATGTTGTGGTTTCAGATGCGCTCAAAGCCGCCGTGCGGGCAGTTGTCGAGGAAGATAAAGATTTTGCCATGCGCGCCACCTCCATGAAAACAGATTTGAACCGTCTGGTAGAACAAGCTGAATTGCACCAGGCCCAACGACTCGTTTCCGAAGACTCCGGAAAATTTGAGGCCTACAGTGTGGAGGTAGACATCATCGAAAAATTTAAACGGATTTACTATCATGCCAAGCGCATAGCCAAAACAGTGGTCGAAATAGAGGAAGAAAAAGAGGCTGTTGCGGAAGCGGCGTGATGCAGAACGGTAATTGAATATTTTAGATTGAATCCTCCAGAGGCGAACGAGTAATGAATATTTGAGGTCCGCCCCTCTCCAAGCTGGAGGATATACGAGCAGGAAGCCGGGGAATCAATAATAAAAAAACGCTCCTAAAAACGACGGGGCGAATCCCGCCAAGGCGGGACACAAATATTCAATTTTCAACAGCCAATTCCGTATTAGGTTACACCTTTTACATCTTCGATGGAGAGTATTCCAACCAGCTGCCCCTCCTCCAGCACTGGAATATGGCGGAAGCGATGCTTGGTCATCAGGGACAGACATTTTTTCACTTTTTTATCCGGGCTGGTATAAATGACCTCTGAGGTCATTATCTCCCCCACCAGGGTTTCTCTGGAGCTTTTGCCCTTGAGGATAACCTTGCGAGCGTAGTCCCTCTCGGACATGATCCCCACCATCTTTCCTTTCTCAAGCACAACAACCGCACCAATCTCTTTTTCAGCCATCAGCTTCAAGGCATAGTAAACGGTTGTATCCGGTGAGACGGAATACACTTCGTGACCTTTTTTATCCAAAAGCTTTTTGACGCGCATAATCGTTTACTCTTCTAAATTGTCGGTGATCGCAAGAAAAATATCGGTATCCCGGATGAGACCTACTGCTTTATCGCCCTCATATACCGGCAGCACGCTTAATTTTTTTTGGACAATCGTTCTCAAACCTTCCTCCATGCTGGCATCCGCATCGATCATCCCCTTGACCTTCAGCATGATGTCCTTGACTTTCAGTCTTTCCGGCAACCCCCCAATTTTTGGGAAATAATTCTCCAGAAAACACATGAAATCTAATATTCCCCGCAGCTTATCATTTTCGTCGGTGACAAGCACGGTACGGGGGCCTGCTATGGTACTCATGCCGCCGTCCAATTCGCAGAATGATGTTCTTAATGATAATGCCGCCTCCCTTAACGTGGCATCCGGGTCAATAATGGCGTAATGCTCAATCGGAATCATTCTCTCTCTGATTTTCTGTGATAATGGCATGGCAGCCTCCCTCCATCATAATGGATAGCAAAAAGGTTTACCCGCAATGGGGTATAAATTCCCATACATTCATTTATCCGGGCAATTCAGTGGGTTTCAATAAGTGCTGTTCAAGGAATCTGATTTCCTCAATGCCCGAAACAACAACGTTGGGATCGGTTTGAAGTTCTTTTTTTGAGATTTTGCCTTCGTAATCGATTTGGGACAGGATATGCTTGATGCAGTTGAGTCGTGCCAATTTCTTATTGTCGGATCGAATGATGGTCCAGGGAGCCAGTGTTCGGTTGGTTTCGTTCAGCATCTGGAACTTTCTGACAGTATAATCATCCCACAGGTCTTGTGCCATTCTGTCAACCGGGGAAATTTTGTATTGCTTCAACGGATCGGTCTCGCGTGAATCGAATCGCGCCAGCTGCATATTTTTGGAAACAGAAAAGAAAAATTTGAATAATATAATGCCGTCCTTGACAATCATCTCTTCGAGAAAGGGTACATCTTTTAAAAACCGTTTGTTTTGCTCATCGGTGCAGAATCCCATCACGGGTTCAACCATGGCGCGATTATACCAACTGCGGTCGAAAAGCACTATCTCGCCGGCCGATGGGAAGTGTTGAATATATCGCTGAAAATACCATTGAGTCTTTTCCCTGTCGCTGGGTGCTAAAAGTGCCACGACGCGGGTGCCCCGTGGATTCAGATGTTCGGTGATCCGTTTGATGGTACCGCCTTTCCCCGCGGCGTCCCGCCCTTCAAATAGGGCCACGATACGCAACCCTTCACTCTTGACATGCTTTTGCATCTTCAACAGTTCGATTTGCAGCTTATGCAGTTCATCTTCATAATCGAGCGTGAATTTTTTTACCCAAACGGGCTGGCGGCTTTTCTTTTTTTTCTTATCTTTATTCTTAAAGGCGGTGTGTTCGATGAGTTTCTTCTTTAGCTTTTTGGGTTTTTTATCGCCTTTATTATTTTTTTCTTTTTTTGCTTTGGCCGCATTGTTTGCCTTTGCCACAATTTGCTCCGCCTGCTGGGTTTCTGGGTTTTTGGATGAGGATTTATTTTTGTTTTTTTTTGTCATCTTTTCCCCCTCAAAGTTATAAATAAGCTGAAGAAATCACCCTTATGATAGGAAGGATCACACCAGGGATTTACCGTATTTTTTGCGCTGTTGTTTCATTATTTTTACTTCCCTATCGCCCGGGATAACGATATCTGGATCCAGGTTAAAATCCAGTTTGCGGTTTCTGCCTCTGTATCGCACCGCGTTGAGGATAACCTTCATGGTTTCGCGTCGGGCCAGGTGCTTATCATCCGACCGAATGACCCACCAGGGTGATTGTTTCTTATGGGTCTTTTTTAAGAGCATGAATTTTTTTTCGGTAAATTCATCCCACAGTTCCTGAGCCTGCAAGTCTACTTCGGAAAGTTTCCACTGCCGCAACGGATCGTTTTTGCGTCTTTCAAAGCGTCGGGCCTGTTCTTCTTTGCTGACCGAAAAATAGAGTTTAAGTAATATGGTTCGACCGGCATCTTCGAGGAAATTTTGTTCATACGCAATGACTTTTTTCATAAAGCGATTGTATTGATTCTTTGTACAAAAACCCATCACCGGCTCCACCAGGGCACGATTGTACCAGCTCCTGTCAAATAAAACAATCTCTCCAGCATAGGGAAAGTGTTCGATATAGCGTTTGATATGGAGTTCTGTTTTCTGTTGATCACTCGGCTTGCCCAGGGCTACCACATGATATCTTTTTTCATTCATATAGCGGGTCACCCGCCGGATCGTCCCGCCTTTTCCCGAAGCATCCCGGCCATCAAACAAAATCACCATTTTCTTTGCGGTCCGTTCCAGATGGCGCTGCATTTTGATGAGCTCCGCCTGGTAAGGCTTCAACTCCTCTGAATTGTAAAATTTTTCCAGCACCGCCTGGACAATTTCCTGCTTGTCTTTCTTGTTGAGAACCTTCATTATCTTGCGAAAACGCTTGTCCGGGGCAACACAAGTGAGATCCTCTTCGACTTTCTTCATCACATCTCTGATCTGCGCCGTCGAACCGGATCCCCTGTCTTCTGTATCTTTGGCCTTACTTTCTCTTACCTCTGTGGTTTTCATCTCGACTCCAAATCTTTCCCTTGAAGCATCTCTTTGAAATAAACGTTGCGTATGGCAGCAATCAATTTAATTTCTTTCCGACTCGAAACATATTTGCATAAATATCTGGCAGGCGATGGTTATTCAAACCCTTAATCACCTCCTTCACAGGATAGGGGATCCGAAAATGTTCCACTGCTATCTGTCCTGAATAAATCTTGAGAACAGCAAACGACGCCCGCGGGTCTCCGTCAAACATGCGACCCACACTGCCGGTGTTGATGAAATGAACCCCGTCCACGACTTTATAAAACGGCACATGTGAATGGCCCATTATTTGAATCTGATAGGGGGAGTCCTTGGCCAGTTCACGGAAGCGGCGGTCGGGAGCAGACGGATACAGCTCTTCATCCGGATCTTCACGGGTTCCATGGAATATTCCGATACGGATATGGTCTATCGTGAGATCCGTTTTTTTTTGTAAAGATTTCAGATAGACGATATTCTCAGGATGCAGGTTTTCAGATGTCCAATAGTACATGACCCGCTTTTCATCTTTTTTCGGTCTTTTTAATTTCTTACCCTTTAAGATTCTCAACACACGCCGATCCGTATTGCCTAATATGCAGACGGTATTTTTTTTTTCACGAAACCACTGGATGGTTTCGTTGGGAAAGGTACTATAAACTGTGAAATCACCGGTGTTGATAATCCAATCGAATCGCTCCGGCCGGATATAATTGCCGATGGCTTTTAAGGCCGGATAATTTGCATGAACATCGCCCAATAAAAGTAATTTCTTCATGAACAAAATTAATCGTCGCGGTTGGCTTAGCCCCGTTTTGCCATGATATGAAGAGATTCCATGAAGCCAGATCGTAACAGCAGTGGTACATCAGAAAAGCGGATTTCGATGAGCAAATGCCAGTTGGCAATGCACATTGCCTGCTAAACGGAGCTAGTTTCCCGGAGCATTTTAGTAAGCAACTGAATTTCCTGGGATAATGCTTTATAGGTCTTCTTTTTCGGTTTTTTACCGACATTTTTCATCGCCGTACTCAGCGCATCGGCTTTTTTGATGATCTTTTTCTTGGCCTTCTTGGGAAGATCCTTTTCTAATTTTTCCAAAGCACTCAAACGGGCCTTGAGTGTTTTAGATCTATTCTTAACATCGATATATAACGGCAAATACTTTTTTTTCCCCAGGGGTTTTAATTTCTCATTGGACTGCTTAATACGCTTGTTTAAAATTTTAATCTGTTTTTGTAAATCCTGATCGATCTTGGCTGTTTTCTTCTCTTTGATGGACTCGGCCTTTGCAGCTTTTTTTTCAGCAGGTGGTTGATAAACTTCCGTCACAGCATCCTTGATAAGCTTCGCATAACGTTCACCGATGGATTCTATCTGGTTCAGCTTTTCAAGCGGTATTTCATAAAGCTTCTTGATGGTAGTGATGCCAGAATCGTTTAGCAATTTCATGCGGGCAGCACCGATATGTTTCACCTGGGTGAGATCTTCCTTTTTCATGATTATCTCCTTTTTGATTTGCCATAATTGCCATGGTGGGAAACGTTGTTAGCGAACCGAATATTCTTTTATATAGATAGCGGTTGGAGATTGTCAAGCCGAAACCCTATGCCGGTTTTTATAAAAAAATCAAAACCGTTACAGAACCTTTTTCCGAATAAGATTATCAAAAAACCAAGAAACAAAGTAGTCAACAAGACTATAGTCAATGTAGTGGATAGATAACTTTTACGAATGACAGGATTACAGGCCTGTTTTTGGATTCAATAAGCCAGATTTTGATGTTAAACCGGCTATTAAGGCTTTCGATCTTTTTCGAGGGCAAGGCGCTAGCAGTTTAAAAAACGAAGCGTATAGATATCGTGGCTGGGCCGACTTCGCCGAAGTGGCTCCGACGGCTAAAAAGCCACTCCCACTTCTAAGAGCAACTAGGATGCATTTTTCAACCCGCTTTCAATTATAAATAGTGGGAGCGGCATCTTGCCGCGAAAAATTAACATTTTGAACTGGTTCGCAATCCGCCTGCGGACCATCGGACAAAAGATGATGCCCTAATAGCCGGTTTTAGT
>JASFPE010000270.1:0-8010 GCA_050116155.1 Desulfobacterales bacterium | reverse complement strand
TACGTCTCCTCTTTGTAAGATGAGATACCAAGCTCACTCAGGAGTTTTACCAGCCGATCCTTGCCTTTGGAAAAATGCGAACGCGCCGTAGCTTCGGAACATCCTAAAACGCCGGCGATCGTATGATAAGGGGAGTCCTCCGTGAGCCGCAACAGCACCGCATGCCCCTGATTTGGCGGAAGCATTGCAATGGCTTCGCGAATCGCCATTGCCTTGTCCATCTCTTTTATACTACCGAGCGGGCGAGCCGGCCACATCTTCGCCTTGATGCTCTCCAGACGGATTTCACGACGCCGTCGCCGGGCCCGTTTTCGTAAGGCGTCGTAGGAACGCGTGATACAGATGCGGATAATATAGGCATGCGGATTCGGGTGCCGATCAATTCGCTCAAGCTTCGCCCAGACTAGCGCCAGGATCTCTTGAAACACATCCTCCGTATCCTCCGGATCGCGCACAATCCGCGTTACGATGCCTATCATGCGTTTTTCTATCGGACGGATCAGTCTTTCGTACAATTCATCGCTTTTTCCCATCTTTGCCTCCAGGGGATTGCAAAACGATTGAAACTCTCGTCTCTACTTATAATAACGTCTCAGAGTGTGAAAATGTGTAAAAGGATCCAAAAAAATATTACCCGGTGGCCACCGATCTGAGCAGGAAGAGATGAATAGAGATATAATGATGAAAGGGGAATCTTAGCTAAGCCCACATTGTCGCTTAATTGTATATTCGGCCATTTTCCAAAGTATTGAACAAAAACTATGATGCGGTCAAGAAAAATTCAAATTGGCGCCATATTCGATCTGACTGAATGCAAAGCATCAAAATACGGATTTAGATGATGCTTTTTGGGTGGTTTCGACCTTCTGTATCCTTTGCGAGGCAGCCACGGAGGGCTGCCCTACTTTATCTATTGAATATTCGGTATCAGATGTTAATTTTTTATTCGATGTTGGACGTTGGATGTTGGATGTTCGATGTTAAACGCCCTCCCCATGCTGTTTAATAAATTCTATAACAGATTGATTGAACAGCTCCGGAACTTCCCAGTACAGTCCATGCCCTCCCGATTCAAAAACCATCAGCTTTGAATTGGGAATTTCTATACTCAGTTCTTCTGCCATATTCGGTTTGGCCCGTTGCCCGTTGAGCCCGTTTGCCCGTATTTAAGAACTGGCTAACCTGCTAACGGGTTAACTGGCTAGACCGAAAAAAAAGAGGTTGGTGAAATATCTCCACAACAACCCCTCAGTGGTCTAATTCTCAATTTTTTACCGTGAAACGCGTAACCCGCAACGCGCAACGCGGCTAGGCGAGCCATCGTTTGCGTCTTTTGTAGTGTTTCACATCCCGATAGCTCTTTTTCCCGATTTCCGTCAGCCCCAGATAAAACTCCCGAACGTCGGCATTATCCGACAGGGTTTCGGCGTCTCCATCCAGAACCACCCGGCCGTTTTCCATAATATACCCGTATTTGGCATATTGAAGCGCCATGTTCGCGTTTTGTTCGGCCAGGAGCATGGCCACGTTTTCTTTTTCATTCAGCTGGACGATGATTTCGAAAATTTCCTGCACCAGCAAAGGTGCGAGCCCCATGGAAGGTTCATCTAAAAGCATTAATTTGGGCTTGGCCATCAAGGCCCTGCCGATGGCACACATTTGCATCTCCCCGCCGGAGATATATCCGGTCTTGGCATTTCGTCTATCTACCAGGCGAGGAAAATAGTTATAAACCATTTCCAGGCTTTTTTTGATGCCTTTCGCGTCATGCCCCCTGGTATAGGCACCCGTGAGAAGATCATCTTCTACAGACAGATGTTCAAAGGTGCGCCTTCCTTCCATAATCTGGATCAGGCCCATTTTTACCACCGCCGGAGCATACATCCTGTCAATGCGTTTGCCTTCAAATTCGACAGTGCCCTTGGTTACCTCACCGCGCTCGGCTTTGACAAGATTGGAAATCGCTTTCAAGGTGGTGGTCTTGCCGGCACCATTGGCGCCCAGCAACGAGACAATTCCTCCTGCAGGCACGTCCATGGATACGCCTTTAAGAACCAGAATAACGTGTTCGTAGATGACTTCGATGTTGTTGACTTTTAGTAGGGGAGTTTGCTCCATTGTGATCATACCTTTGTATTGCTTTGCCATTTTCCCCTCACCTAACCCCTCCCACCGGGGGAGGGGAAATTTAGTTGGAGAAGGGGTAAAGGTTTGAGAATGGGGCAGGGAGCGTGAAGCCTCCCATGCCCTCATCCTTGGTGTTTAGGATAATTATTCACACTTCCTCGGAGTGATGCCCTGTTCTTTGGCATACTTTGCCGCTGATTCTTCTATCAGTGGCCGGACGAAATCATTCATCGGTGACTCGGTGCCGGCAGCAATCCATTTTTCGCCGTCCCATTGCTGGAACAGGACAAGATCTCCTCCTTCATGGTTTGCACAGGAGGTCTTGATGGGAGACATGAAACCTTCCAACCCGATTTCTTTTATACGTTCTGCGGTGATGTCCAAATGTTCCATACCCCAGCGGATCTCCTCACCGGTCAACACTTTGGCCCCGAATTTCTTATGCGCCGTACGGATGGCCTCCTCGTTGACCACACCGGCCCAAACCCCTCTGCTCCAATATATGGAACCCACACGGGTAAAGGCGATATGACCTTTCATGGCACCATAGACCTTGTCAATAATTTCCTGAACTAAGGGGAAATCTTTTCCGGATCCATGCCAGTTGGCGGAGTAATAGCCCTTGGCCGCCGGTCCGGCCGGAAGCACGTCCTCTTCAGATCCGCACCACCAGACCCCCAGGATACGGTCCGCAGGGAATCCAAGCCTGGCAGCTTCTTTAAGTGGAACGGTACAGGAGACACCCCAGTTACGGTTGATAACCCAGTCGGCTTTGTATCTTCTGACGATGTCCATCCATTGGGCCTTCTGGTCAATTCCGGGCCAGGGCACGGGGAAGTGTTTGATCGTGAAGCCGAATCTTTCAGCCAGGGCATCCAGAATCGGTTTGGTTTCCTGCCCGTAGGGGATGTCAATATGCAGGTTAGCGATCTTGAGGCCTTTCAATTTGTCCATGCCTCCCATCTTCTTGGCGATAAATTTGATCTTGGCCGAATTCTGGGACCAGTAACTGGTGGGGGTTGTAAATACCCAGGGGAAAACTCTTCCGTCGGACGCATCGGCCCGTCCGTAGCCGGAAGAAAATATCACTATATTTTCCTTGGTGCCGCGAGGAATCAAGGCATAGGTGATGCCGGTGCTCAGAGGGTGAACCAGGACCGCTTTTTCCTTCAATCGTTCGTAACATTCGACGCCCCGCGCGGTGTTGTAGGCGGTTTCGCACTCTTCCCAGCTGTATTTGATGCCGTTGACACCACCTTGCATATTTCGCAGCTCCATAAAGTCTTCCAAACCGCTGCTAAAACCGCTGCCACCGGCGGCAAAAGGCCCGGTTCGATAAGCAAGAATCGGCATAAATTGCGTCTTTTCTTCCTCTGCCAGTGCCTGACCCGTTAGAACCAGACCGCCCAATAGAATCAGAGCAAAAAGGGTAAAAGTCAATTTACGTCTCATGTTGAATCCTCCTTTTTTGTGGTTAATGGTTAGACGCCTTTCCATAATGACTGTTGTTACCCAGACCAGTCCGATCTGGTAAAACTCTCAATGATACCAGTTTATGTCAAAACTATTTTGTGGGAGCGGCTTCCAGCCGCGATAGAGTTTTTTCGATGCTGTTAATCGCGGCTGGAAGCCGCTCCCACAATTTTTATGTTAAGCTGACCCAACTAGAAAAATCTGCGTATGTCTGCGTGAATCTGCGGCTAATATAATTAATACGGAAACGGCCACAGGCGCATCTTGTCTTTGATGGTGTGCCAGAGCCTCGCCATTCCGTAAGGTTCCACAATCAGAAAAAAGACAATCAAACCACCGAAGACGATTGCCTCGCTGTTGGCACGAATATCCGACGGTACCCGTTCCATAAAGACCAACATTGTCTGGTTGATAAAGATGGGCAACAGCACCATAAAGCCGGCTCCCAAAAAAGAACCCAGGACTGTGCCCATTCCGCCAATGATGATCATCCCTAGAAGATAAAATGATACAAACAGGTTAAACTCTTCGATATTCGCAGCTCCATAATAAGTCATGGTGATCAGAGCCCCGGCCACCCCGGCATAAAAGGAACTGACGGCAAAGGCGATTAATTTATTGCGAAACAGGGAGACACCGATGATCTCGGCGGCCACGTCCATATCTCTGATGGCTTGCCAATTTCGTCCCAACTGACCGCGCACGAGGTTTTTGCCGAACACCACCAGCAATATGACAACACTCAACACCAGATAATATTTTTTGGTCGGTGTATCCAGGTGGATCGATTGGAAAAGATATAGATCCGGCACATCGATGGTGCCGAAAACACCACCGCTGACCCATTTCCAATGGGTGAGCACCCAATCGATAATCCACTGGGCCGCCAGAGTGGAGACGGCCAGATAAAATCCTTTAATCCTGAGGGAAGGGATGCCAAAAACTGAACCTACCGCACAGGAAACTATACCGCCTCCCAGAATGCTCGGTAAAAGTGGGATCCCATAACGACCGTACAGAATTAATGAAGAATAGGCCCCTACGGCCATAAAAGCGGCATGTCCGATGGAAACCTGACCGGCATACCCCGTGAGGAAGTTGAGCCCCAGAGCTGCTAATGAAAAGCAGTAAAAAGGGATCATGATACTGCTGAGCCAGTAATCGCTGGCCACGTATGGAATCACAATAAATGCAAAAAACAGCATGACGCCAAGTCCCCACCGGTCAAGCGGAATGGGGAAAATGGCCATGTCCTTTGCATAGGTATCTTTGAAATTTCCGCACTCTCTGTATAGCATAAGATCGCTCCGTTATACTCTTTCGATGATTTCTTTGCCGAACATGCCATAGGGTTTAAACCACAGAAAAAGCAGGGCCAGCAAATACGGGAAAAAGGTCTGAATGCCGCCGCCTACATAAGGTCCAATAAATACCTCGGCCAGGTTCTCTCCGGCTCCCACAACCAGCCCCGCCAGAATGGCACCGAAGATACTGTCGATACCGCCCAGTATAAGAACTGGAAGCGCCTTTAAGGCAATCAATGTAATGCTGAATTGAACTCCGAGGCGAGAGCCCCATGCCACGCCGGCCACGATGGCGACAATGCCGGCAATCACCCAGGTGACTGCCCAAGCCCTGAGAAGGGGGATACCTACGGACAGCGCGGCCTCATGATCATCAGCCACGGCCCGCAAGGCTCTGCCGGTTCGTGTTTTTTGGAAAAAAAGAACAAGCCCTATCAACAGCACGCCGGCCACCCCACCAAAGATCAAATCAAAGGTACTGATAAATATTTCTCCAATTTCGAGAGGGATATCCGGAATCCCGATAAACAATCCTTTGGCTTGCGTACCCCAGATGGACTGTCCAATGCCCTGGATCAGAAACGACAGTCCGATGGCGGCCATAAAGAGGATCAGCGGTGGGCGGGCCACCAACGGCCGAAAGATGATAAATACGGTAGCATATGCCAGAATGGTCATGATGGCAAAAGTAAGGATGAGCGCAAGCCACAGGGGCAGTTTCACCGCTAAAAAGCCGACCAGCGCCAGACTGGCTAACAGGCTCATATCTCCCTGGGCGAAATTAAATACATCCGATGCCTTATAAATTAAAGCAAATCCCATGGCCACCAGCGCATACATGATGCCCACCAAAAGGCCGGTAATCAATACCTCGAAGAAAAAGGCCATATGAAATCTCCTCTATATTATTTTAATGAATGACTAAATTTCTATATCTTCGTTAGTCTATCCTTTTAGCTTGAAATGGTTACAAATTATAAAAACAATCATAAATCGCAAAGGCAACAGAAAGCTTATTCTGAATCTTCCGCTTCTCCCAAATAAGCCTTGATGACTTTCTTGTTGGACTTGATTTCTTCGGGAGTTCCGTCCGCAATTTTGTTGCCGAAATCCAGCACCGCGATCCGATCGCAAATATCCATCACTACCCCCATATCATGTTCGATCAGGGCGATGGTATAACCCAATTCTTCATTGGCATCCAGGACAAACCGGGCAATATCTTCTTTTTCTTCCAGGTTCATGCCCGCCATAGGTTCATCCAGAAGAACGAGCTTTGGTTCTGAGGCCAACGCACGGCCCAGTTCCACCCGTTTTTGAAGGCCATAGGGCAACATGCCCGTTGGCTGCCTGCGGATGTTTTCGATTTCTAAAAAATCGATGATCCACTCCACGGCTTCTCTGTGTTCGATTTCCTCTTTTTGGCTCATTCCCCAGTAAATCCCCTGGGAGAAAAGGTTGGATTTCATTTTTTGAGATCGGCCCACCATGATGTTGCTCCAGGTGTCCATTCCCTTAAAAAGGGCCAGGTTCTGAAAAGTCCGGGAAATTCCCATGGCCGCCACGTGATGCGGCTTCATTTTCAGGGGTCTTTCCTGGCCTTCGAAGAAAATGCGACCCTCATTGGGCGTATAGACCCCGTTGATCACATTCAGCATCGTGGTCTTGCCGGCACCATTTGGACCGATGATGGCCATGATTTCTCCGGGCCGTACTTCCAGGCTAACACCGTTGAGGGCTTTCAACCCACCAAAACTGATATGGATGTTTTCTACCTTGAGTAACGGTTCTTTGGTCTCGCTCATGATTTACCTGCTTGGTTAAAAGGTTTCAGCATCACGGATTTTAAGGTCGGCTTTCATGGTCGTGGTGCGGCCATCTTCATAGGTAAAGGTGGCATCCACGGTGACATTGTCTTTGCCGGTGAAAAGGGCATCGATGAGGTTACCATATTTTTCAGCGACAAACTTCCTTCTCACTTTTCGGGTTCGTGTGATCTCGCCATCGTCAGGATCAAGTTCTTTGTGCAACAACAGGAATCTTTTGATTTGAGCGCCTTTGAGTTTTTCATCCTGGCTCAGACTTTTATTTACCCGCTCGACGGCCTCATAAACGAGATCATACACTTCAGGCTTTTGGGCAAGATCGGTATAGCTGGTATACGCAAGGTGCCGTCGCTCGGCCCAGTTGCCCACCGCCCCGTAATCAATATCAATAAAGGCGGTCACAAAATCCTTATCCTGACCGTGGGCCACGGCTTCTTTGACAAATGGGCTGAATTTGAGTTTGTTCTCAATATATTTTGGGGCAAATAGGGTGCCATCGGTTAATTTGCTGACATCTTTGGCCCGGTCGATAATTTTGAGATGTCCCTTTCGGGTGATATATCCGGCGTCACCGGAAAGCACATATCCGTCCACCAGGGTTTCTGCCGTAGCCTCGTCATTTTTGTAATACCCGATGAAGTTGCCCGGGCTTTTATAGGTGACCTCTCCGTTTTCGGATATTTTGATATCTACGCCGGGAACCGGGGTTCCCACGGTTTCCGAATCGATGTCGCCGTTTTTTTGAATCGATACCAGGGCGCAGCTTTCGGTCATGCCGTAAAGCTGCTTGAGGTTGATTCCCAGGGACCGGAAAAACTCAAAAATCTCCGGTCCGATGGCCTCCCCGGCGGTGTAAGCGACGCGCACGTTTTTCATGCCCAGGTTATCGGTTAGCGGCCCGTAGGCCAGAATTCGACCGATTTGATATAGAATCTTTGAAGCGATCGGCACCGGTTGATTGGCAATCCTGAATTTTTCCACCTTTTCGGCAACGTGCATGAAATAGTCAAACATCTTGCGTTTGATCCAGGACGCATCCTCCATTTTGATCATGACCTGGGTCAGCATATTTTCCCAGATACGCGGCGGACAGAAAATATAGGTTGGGCCAATCTCCCGCATATCCTGCACCACAGTAGAGGTGTCCTCAGGGCAGTTGGCCGTAAATCCGGCCACCATGGCCTCACCGTAGGAAAAGATGTGATCGCCGATCCAGGCCATCGGCAGATAGGCCATGATCTCTTCATTTTCACCCAGGCCCTCAAATTTGACAAAACATA
>JASFPE010000269.1:0-8021 GCA_050116155.1 Desulfobacterales bacterium | reverse complement strand
GTTGACTGAACAGGCTTGCATTTCGTACCATAGGGCGTCCTCCTTGTTGCGGGTAATTGTTTATTTTTGGCGAAATTAACAACCACCCTATACATAAGGAGGATTTTTTTTCAATTACTCGTCTCATGACTCATTCTAAATCCGTTTTTGGACAAGTCTGAGTGTTTCATTATCTTAAGTCAATTTTTAAAGGTCTAAGATCGTATACATTGCCGTTTACGGTTTATGGCATGGTTACAAAACTGATGCCCCATGAACCAAAGGACACAATATAATGATTGGTATATCGAAGCTTTATTGCGGGACCATCGAGCCGTCTGACGCACTGCGCTACGGACGCCAATCCTCGCGATTGCCGTCTCATCTGCTGCAGTTCTCGGCCGATAAACGACCGGTGGTGGTCTGGAATGTTACCCGCCAGTGTAACTTAAAATGCGTGCACTGCTACGCCCATGCCAGGGCCACCACAGGCGACAACGAGCTTACCACCGCACAGGGTGAAGCACTTATTGATGATCTGGCACATTTCGGGGTACCGGTGCTATTATTTTCCGGCGGTGAACCTCTGGTTCGACCGGATCTTCCCGAACTTGCCGCCTATGCCGTAAAAAACGGCATGCGAGCCGTCATATCCACCAACGGGACGTTAATTACCGCTGAAACTGCACGTATTCTAAAAGATATCGGCCTGTCTTATGTGGGTATCAGTCTGGATGGGATGGAAGACATCAATGATCGTTTTAGAGGAGTAAAGGGTGCGTTTGCATCTGCCCTGGAAGGCATTCAAAATTGCCAGGCAGCCGGCATTAAGGTCGGGCTGCGCTTTACGATCAACAAATTCAACGTAGGAGAAATATCCAACATTTTCAAACTCATCGAAGACATGGATATCCCGCGTGTCTGTTTTTATCACCTGGTCTATGCCGGAAGAGGATCGAAGCTGGTGGAGGACGACCTTACCCATGAAGAATCCCGGGCAGCCGTTGACCTAATTATCGATCATACCAAGCGATTGCATGACAAAGGCAAATCAAAGGAAGTCCTCACCGTGGATAACCACGCTGACGGTCCCTATGTATATTTACGTTTGCTGAAAGAAAACCCCCAGCGTGCCAAAGAAGTCATGGAACTTCTCAAAATGAATGAAGGCAATAACTCCGGCCGGGGAATTGGCTGCATCAGTTGGGACGGTGAGGTGCATGCCGATCAATTCTGGCGACACTACAGCTTTGGCAATATCAAAGATCGCCCTTTTTCGAAAATCTGGTCGGACACCTCGGAATCCCTGCTGGGCAAATTAAAAAACAAGAAACAGTATGTTAAGGGGCGCTGTGCAACCTGCCGCTGGCTGGATATTTGTGCCGGCAATTTCAGAGTCAGAGCCGAGGCCGTCACAGGCGATGTTTGGGCACCGGATCCAGCCTGCTATCTGACCGATGAAGAAATCGCACAAACGATCTAACGCAGCCGAGAGAATGAGCTGGTTTTTGTATGTTTAAGCGTTTTATAACCAAACAAGGAGTTAACCCAAGGCAATATCGCGGAGCGCATGGCGCAGAGAGCAAAGCGTAAAGACAATGATCAGAGACTTTTTCTTTTAACGCTATGCGCTTTGCCCTATGCCCTATGCTTTACTGACTATGAAAAAGTCAGTTCAACCAAAGAATGACCATTTCTGCACATAAATAACCAAAGGAATACATCATGCTTTTTCCCGACTACAGACCGCGACGCTTGCGGCAAAACAAAGCATTTCGCAGAATGATCCGCGAAACAAGTTTATCGGTCAATGATCTGGTATTGCCGCTTTTTGCCATTGGCGGAAGCAATGTAAAAAATCCGGTGGAGTCCATGCCGGATCATTACCAACAGTCCATTGACAATCTGATCAAAACCGCAGAACAGGCCTATAAGCTGGGAATTCCGGCTGTAATGTTATTTGGAATTCCCGATAGTAAAGATGAACTGGCCAGCAGAGCGTACGCCGATGACGGCATCGTTCAAAACGCCATCAGAGCACTTAAGGATAAATTACCGGAACTGATTGTCATCACGGATGTTTGCCTGTGTGCCTATATGGACCACGGGCATTGTGGTGTTCTAGACGGCGACATCGTTGACAATGATGCCTCCCTGGATTTGTTGGCCAAAACCGCCCTGTCGCATGCAAAGGCCGGCGCAGACATGGTGGCCCCATCGGATATGATGGACGGTCGCGTTGCCGAAATTCGCGCAATCCTGGATGATCACAATTTGAGCCAGGTCCCGATTATGTCATATGCCGCTAAATACTGTTCTGCCTATTACGGGCCGTTTCGGGATGCGTGTGATTCGGCGCCGGAATGTGGTGATCGCAAAAGTTATCAGATGGACCCCGGCAATGCCTTGGAGGCAATTCGCGAGATCACGTTGGATATCGAAGAAGGCGCCGATATCATCATGGTAAAACCCGCGCTGGCATATTTGGACATCATCTATCGCGTGCGCGAAGAGACGGATCTGCCCGTGGCCGCCTATAATGTCAGCGGAGAATACGCCATCATTAAGGCCGGTGAACAAATGGGCTGGGTCGACGGCCCCCGGATCATGATGGAAACCTTAACCGCCATCAAGCGCGCCGGTGCAGACATAATTTTAACCTATTTTGCTGTTGATGCCGCCCAGATACTCTTAGATTCAGTCGATTATGAGTGCTAAAGTCGAGGACAAGTATCGATATCGCCGGCAAAAGCGTCATTCCCGGCCCGAAATACCAATGAACGAATCCAAACCATCAAAGCAAATGCCCCATTCCCATCCGCATGCCCATAAGAAAAGAACTTCGTTGCGTCTGGTGGCATGGGAAACCACTCGAAATTGTAACCTCGCATGCATCCATTGCCGAGCATCCGCAACCACCGGCCCACACACAGGTGAACTGGATACCCAGGAGTCGTTCCGTCTCCTGGATCAGATAACCGAAATTGGCCATCCGATCATTATCCTCACCGGCGGTGAGCCGCTGCTGCGTGCCGATATTTTTGATATCGCCCGATACGGAACGGACAAAGGCCTCAGAATGGTGATGGCCGTCAACGGAACCCTGATAACAAAAACCATCGCTCAAAAGCTGGCAACCGCCGGCATCCAGCGGATCAGCGTAAGCCTGGACGGCGCAAGAGCTGAAAGCCATGACAGTTTCAGGAAAGTCGACGGGGCCTTTGAGGGTACCCTGAAAGGCATCCAATTGATCAAAGAGGCCGGCATCGAATTCCAAATCAACACCACCATAACCAAAACAAACCTGGATGAGATCCCTGAAATTCAACAACTTGCCGTTGATCTGGAGGCCGTTGCCCACCATATTTTTCTGCTGGTACCCACCGGACGCGGCAAATATATCGTGGACCAGGAAATCAATGCGGCCGAATATGAACAGACCCTAAATTGGTTTTATGACCAAAGTCAGTGTACACCCCTGCAGCTAAAAGCCACCTGTGCGCCGCATTACTACCGTATACTCAGACAACGCGCCAAAGAAGAAGGAAAATCCATCTCATTTAAGACCCATGGACTGGATGCGGTTACCCGTGGCTGTCTCGGTGGTATTGGCTTTTGCTTTATCTCACATCGCGGCATTGTGCAGCCCTGCGGATATCTGGATTTAAACTGCGGTGATGTCCGTCAGACCTCTTTTGCGGATATTTGGAACCGCTCAAAAATCTTTTCATCCTTGCGAAATTTTGATAACTTAGAAGGAAAATGCGGCTATTGTGAATTCAAAAAGGTCTGCGGAGGCTGTCGTGCCAGAGCCTATGAGGCAACCGGTGATTATTTAACCGAAGAACCCCTGTGCAATTATCAGCCGAAAACCAAACGAAAAACCCGGATAGAATAAATATTCGGCGATATGCTTCGAAAAAAATGCAGTAGATGATGACATAATCGGGCCTCTGCCAATCGCCACAGATCATTATCTTATCCGTTAAGACCGGCTTAAAATACACCAATCGCCTAACTGTTAATGGAGGTGACACCATGAAAATCCGTTCGCTGATGATTCCAGACCCAATTACGGTAACCCTGCACACCTCCATTAGTGAAGCCATTGAGCTGATGAAGATCAATTCCATCCGACATCTTCCTGTCGTCTCTGAAAACAATCGCCTTGAAGGCTTCTTAACTCTGGCTGATTTGAAACAAGGTCTGATTCCGTCCATGGTCAGTGATTTATCTTTAAAGGATTTGATGATAAAAGATCCCTTCACCGTTGATCCGGATCAAGAAATCGAATATGCGGCCCAACTCATATACAATCACAAAATCGGTGGCATGCCGGTGGTGAAAAAAAACAAACTGGTTGGTATCATCACGGCCACGGATATTCTCAGGACCTTTATTGATATGATGGGCATTCTTTCCGCCACATCACGCATTGATGTGGCCATCGGAGATCAACCCGATGCGCTGAAGAAGGCATTGCAGATTATCAACGACAATGGCGGGGATATCATCAATGTCGGCATGACCCAACAAGCCGACAAACGGATCTACTACTTCCGCCTATCCGCCTGCAAAACCGCAATTATCAAAGAAGCACTGGAAAAGGAAGAGTACGAGGTGCTGGCAGCGATGGATTAGTACTGCTTTCAAAATCCTAATCCGGAGAAGTCTGTCAGAAATATGGCGGTTATATCAGAATAGACAATTGAAGATTGAAAATTGAATATTGAATATTTATGGTGTCGCTTCGCCCCGTCAATTTATAAACGGTTCTTCATAAATGATCCGTCGGAGGCGGACTTTAAATATTCAATCTTCAATCGACAATATTCAATTATTACAAGATGCTGAAAATATTCCCAATAAATTTCTAGCTACAAAATACTATTAAGGATCTAAATTGGGAAAATCTCCGCCTCGCGCCATTTCTGTTCGATCGCTTTGGCAATGGCCGCCTTGCAGTCAACACACTCGATGATGCTTAAGACCTTTTGTCCCACATCCTTCAATGAAGTGCTCGCCATCCAGCAACGACCGTTTAAAAACAAATAACGGTCATTGAGCACGACATGGCGCCGAACCTCGATATCATGCCCGCCGGATTTAAATGCTTTTAAGTTGTCATTGAAACCTGCAGGAAGCGACTGCTCATCTTTGCCGGTAAGCAATCGAATGGGGTGTTTGACCTGCCCGACGCAGGCCAGCGTCGTCGGGCCGATTTGAGTGTCGACAATGGTTACGGCTGTTTTGGCCTTGGCGAAAAATTTGATCGGCTCCTCATTGGATTTAAAAATATAATTGACGGACTCTGCCGCCGAAACGGTTTTCTTTTCACGCGCCAGCAGAATTTGGAGCTTCTTGAGGTGACCCAGCATTTGTTCATCAAAGACATTGCTTTCCCAGGTGGAGTTCAGAATACGATGATTGCAACGACGGAAAAGATCCGGCAAAATTTTTTCCAAAAAGCGTTGATAGCCATGGTCTGATTCAGAGATCACTTTACTGGCAAGCTTTTTATGATTGGGGCTAACACCTAAATAATCGACTTCAATATTAAACTGGTTGCACAGATCCTCGAGTTCATAATCCCCGTAATACTCTTTAATGGCATCTGCCAGTATGTTTATGGTTTCCTTTTTCATTTATCTATCCCTTGGTAAGCCCTGCCAGCGCCCGAAACATGGCCGATGGCGTCTGCACTTCACCCTGCCCTGCCGTTTCAATCATCATAGCAAACGGCATAATCCCGACGCTGAGGGCAAAATAGATGAGTCCTATTAATATTATTATAACAGTTTTTTTTAACATTTAAAAGACTTAGCGCGATTCCCCGGTAAAATCAACCAGTTCCGCCAACCCACCAAGCATTTAGTAATAAAATGTCAGATTGCAGGTGTCGGGTGTCAGTGTTCAAAGCAAGGGGCGAAGGCATGGGGTTAAGGAATATAGATTCAGGGCTATCGTACGAACGCGTTAGGTTTGAGGTTGGAGGTTGGAGGCGAAAAATTAAAAGATAAAGATTGAGAGTTTTTAGACCCTAAACCCTGTGGTTCTCTTTTTTTGCCTCAAACCTCAGACCTCCAGCCTACCGCTATTTCTTCTGACTTTAAACCCTGAACCTGTATTTGGGTTAATTAGAATTTCCAGCGACAAACGGTTCGACAGCGAGTTGATCACCGTCCGTGATGAAAGTAATCGCGCCACAAGTATCGGTGCGAAAAACCTGATAGCCTCGCTGCCGGTATTGTTGCAGCACCGCTGTATGGGGAAATTTAAAGCTGTTTTTCCAGCCCGAAGAGATCGCAACAATCTGCGGGGCAACGCCGTCCAGGAAGAGCTCCGAACTAGACGATCTGCTGCCATGATGAGGCGCCAACAAAACGGTGCTGGTCAATTTCGTCTGGGAAATATCGACCAATTCTTTTTCAGCCTCAGCCATGATATCGCCTGGAAATAGAAACGATATTGACCCCAGTGATACCCGTATCACCATTGAATTGTTATTCGTATTGCGCCATTTATCCGAACCCTTTTTTTCGATGAAATCATCCGGGGGATACAGGACATTTATTTCAACACCGTTGACAATCTGTTTGCGCGGCAGTTGCTCAAAATCCGGTAAGACAATACCTCGCCTGGCAATAACGCCCATCAATTTCCGATAGCCAAGCGTGTCTCTAGCTTCACTGTTGGTCCACATCTTTTGAACCTTGAAATGCTCGGCGATATAGATCAAACCATTAAGGTGGTCACTGTTGGGATGGGTTAAAACAAGCGTATCAATGGTTTCTATCTTTTTTCTCCATAAAAACGGAGCCACCACCCGTGCACCAATATCAAAAATCGAATTATCGGAAAATCCACCACCATCGATCAGCATCGTATAGCCGTCCGGCAGTTCTAAAAGTGCTGCGTTTCCCTGCCCGACATCTATTATGGTAATCCGAAGGTTCTGGTGCCATAATCTGTAATACAACCAGTAGCCTGCGTCGCAGATCAGCACAAAGGTTATAACCGCGGCAATTGTTGCTATGAATTTTCGCTGAGTGAACAGCGTTTTTTGGACTTTCAGATATCCTACCGTATCGGCGACGAGACCGATATACCGGGACGGTAAGATATGTATTTTTCGAAAAACATACTCTTTTCTGGCCGGAGCGGGTGATTTGGTACCAGCGCCTCCAGACTGTGTGTTGCCATCCGCAGATGAATGATGCTTTTGAATCAAGCTCAACACTGCCCAAAACAAAACATAATAACAGCCAATTTCAAGGACCGTAGGCGTAAATGTTTTCACGGCCGCAAACTCAAATCCGGAAAAAACCTCGATCAGCTTAAGAGAAAACTTCAAGATGGTCCCACATACGGTAAAACACCATGCGGCACAATTAAAACAGAATGAAGATAGAAATACGGCAATTAGACCCAGCGGGACTACCGTAAAGCCCACCAAGGGTACAACAATAAGATTCGCGACGATACCGACAAGAGATACCTGGTTGAAATAGTGCATCACCAGTGGCAAGGTTCCGCCAATGGCAAAAACCGATACCCATAAAAAGTCAATCAAGCGTTTTTTCAGGGTTTGCATCAGCGGATGCCGGTCCCTATCGTTACCCGGATTGTGCAATTTGTTGACACAGGTAAATCCAAAAATTATTGCAAGCACCGCGGAAAAAGAAAGCTGAAACGAAATGGAATATATCGATGGCGGGAAAATAACCAGAATGGCCACCGCAGCCAGGGCGATGGTGTTCATAATATCATGTTCACGTTCGAACAAAAAGGTCATCAGAAAAACCGAGACCATAATTACGGCCCGCTGGGTAGACGGCGAAAAACCCGAAATGAAGCCATAGAACCATACCGGAATCAATGCTAAAAGCGCCGCTGTTTTGCGAGTCCACGCCCGCCAGAGCAACGGTTTGATATTGGACAACATTCGCTGAAAAAAAAGAAATGCCATCGTGGCCACAATGCCGATGTGAAGACCGGATATGGCCAATAGATGTCCGACACCGGCTCGATTAAATGCTTCC
>JASFPE010000268.1:0-8063 GCA_050116155.1 Desulfobacterales bacterium | reverse complement strand
GACTATCGCCAGATGGAAATCGGCCAGAGCATTGCCGGGTACTATGCGCGCAATGCAAAATTGTACACCTCAACAAAGACACCGAACGGCAAAATGATCAAGACTCTCCTTGGTGTGGAACAGGTTGCCCTGCGTGCTAAAGTCATGGTGGGCATTTTGCTGGTGGCTGCGATTTTCTGGGCCACCGGCGCCGTACCCATCGGTATTACCGCCTTGCTGGTCGGTGTGCTGATGTATTTCTTCGGCGTGTTTCCCGCTGATCAGGTGGCCAAGGCCTATGCCAAGGATTCGGTTGTATTTATCTTCGGTGTGCTGGCCTTGGCCGCGGCCATCAGCAAAACTGGTCTGGACCGTCGCATCGGAATTGTGCTGCTGGGTACCAGCACCTCTCTGGTGCGCTTTGCCTTCATTTTTGGCCCACTTTTAGCCGTCACTGCTGCTTTTTTGTCCGAACATGCCCTGGTGGCTTTCATCGCGCCCATCCTGATGCTGGTCTATCTGGGAGCAATCAGGACTGCCGGCATTAAAAGAGATAAAGGCCTGGTGGTCATGCTGCTGCTGATGTTGACCTTCTGCGGCAATGTCGGTGGGCCCGGATCTCCGGCGGCCGGAGGGCGCAACGCCGTGATGTTGGGAATACTTTCCGATTACGGGATCAGCCTGTCTTTCGGCAACTGGGTTAAAATGGGAATGCCGTTTGTACCGGTCATGGCTCTGGTGATCTCAGCCTATTTTTTGCTGGTTTTTCGAAGCAAGGTCAAAGCTGGGTCAGTCAACGTTGCCTCCGAGGTTCGACAGGAGTCGGAAAAAATCGGCAAGATGACGGCCGATGAATATAAGGCTGCCGGGGTACTCGTTCTGGTAATCGTGCTGTGGACGACCCTTTCCAGCCGCTTCGGCATGGGCGGGCCGGTGATCCTGTGTCTGGTGCTGTTGAATATCCTGGGTGTGCTGCGCTGGAAAGACATCAACAGCATTCACTGGGATGTGGTGGCGCTTTATGCGGCGGCCAGCGCCATGGGGTACGGATTGGCCAGCACTGGCGCGGCCCTGTGGCTGGCCAACAGCTTTGTGTCCCTGCTGCCTGATTTTTTAAAAAGCGGAACCGGGCTGTGTATTTCCACCAGCCTGATCACCGGTGTTTTAACAAATTTTATGAGCGACGGCGCCACGGTGGCGGCTGTGGGACCGATCACCGTTCCCATGGCCACCCTGTCGGGGACCTCGCCGATTATGGTGGGGTTGGCTACGGCTTTTGCTTCTTCATTTGCGCATATGTTGATCATCGGCACACCCAACAACGCCATTGTATTCAGTATGGCCAAAGACCCCGAGACCGGAGAGCAGTTGCTGACGATGAAAGATTTTTTGATCCACGGTTTTGCCGTCTTCATGCTAAGCATGGCCGTATTGTGGTTGTGGGTCTTTTTCGGTTATTGGAAATGGATAACCTTCTAGTTTGTTTCTAAGAAACATTCGCATTTATGGCTTAAAAAAATACAGAAAGGAGTTGCTATCATGGTCGAATCTAAAATTAACCTTTTGATCGTAGATGATGAAGAGCAATTTTTACAATCCATCAGCAAAATTCTGCAAGTACGAGATTTCAATGTGATTGCCGTCGACCGCGGTGAGAAAGCAATTGAGGCCGCCAGAAAAAACCCTATCGACGTTGCGCTGGTGGATTTGAAAATGCCCGGGATAAACGGTGAAGAGACGCTCAAAGCCCTTAAGTCAGAGCATCAGTGGATGGAGGTTGTTATTCTTACCGGCCATGGAACCATTGACTCGGCGGTTGAATGTACCAAAAGCGGCGCCTATTCCTATCTGCAGAAGCCCTGCAGTCTGGACGAGCTTATGGATTGTCTGAAAAACGCATACAAAAACAAAGTAATGAACAAGAAAAAAATTGCAGAAAAGAAGATAGATGAATTGCTTAATATTTCCATGTCCGATTCGGCGAGGGACATCTTGCGCAGATTGAAAGAGATTGATAAAGACTAGCGGGAGACGACCCGGGAACCCACCAATGGAATCATAATCAAAATGGAAATTTCAGCACTTACAGCACTGATCAAGGGAATGGTCGAATGGAAAGCGGTGGTGGATATTGTCCTGATAGCTGCCGGATTGTTCTTTTTATATCATACCCTGCTGCGATTAGGCACCTGGAGAATTGTGGCCGGCATCCTACTTGCTGCATTCATGTTTCTGGTTGCCAATTTCCTGGACCTCAAAGGGCTGGAGTGGATTTTCGGCAACTTCAGCCAGGTGGCCGTCATCGCTCTGGTTGTTGTTTTTCAGCCGGAGCTCAGAAAAATATTTGAACGGGCCGCATCCGTCAGGCGATCTGAAATCCGCGATGTCGGGGCTGAACTGTCCCATATGATCGTGGATTCCCTGATCAAGCTGGCTGCGCAACGTCGTGGTGCTATTGTGGTCTTTCCCGGCAAGGAACCTGTTCAGGAATGGCTCTCGGGTGGGTTCAAACTCGATGCCAGGCCCAGCATCCCACTCATCATGAGTATTTTCGATCCAAACTCACCGGGGCACGATGGTGCTCTGATCATTCAAAAAGGAAAATTTACACGCTTTGGTGTGCGTTTGCCCGTCTCACAGGGCTCAAAACTTCCGGATGAATTCGGCACCCGTCATCATGCAGCCATGGGTCTGGTAGAAAAGTCGGACGCGCTTGCAATTGTCGTTTCCGAAGAACGGGGAAAAATTTCGATATTTGATAAAGGTAAGTATCGGCAGGTGGATGACCCTGAAAAGCTCGTGGGGACCATCATTTCCCACTGGAAGCGTACGGCATCGTATCCCTTCGAGCTTCCCGAAGGGAAAAAACGATGGTTGGTGCTTGCCCAAATGCTTGTCAGTTTAACCCTGGCGGTTTTTTTCTGGTCGGCACTCATCATAGCTCAGGGCGAAATGCTGGAAAAAATCCTCACTGTACCGGTGGAATATACTGCTTCGCCCCCGAATATTATTTTGGTCGGTGACAAGCAGAAAGAAGTTCGGCTCCATCTGGCCGGTTCGAAGTCAGATCTTGATTCAATCAATCCGACTGATTTGAACGTAAAAATAGACCTTTCTAAAGCCGTACCCGGAAGACAAACCTTTCTAATTACCGGAGAAAATTTGAGATTACCCAAGAATGTAAGGTTGCTGGATATGGTTCCCTCCAGCATGGAGCTTACCCTTGCCGCAATTGTGGAACAAGAAGTCAACATAAAACCCCAGCTGGTTGGAAAACTTCCCGCCGGAATGAAGATTATAAAAATAGAAGTGATACCCCAAAAAATTAGGGTTCTTTCTCCTAAAGCTGATGGAAAGTCAAAAGCCGTCGATGTCATTACGACACCGATTTACCTGGAAAGCATTTACAATGACACCAGCATCTATTGTAAAGTTATTGCTCCGCCGGCTGTTCAACCAGCAGACAAGCGTTGGCCGGATGTCGAGGTGGTGATCAAGGTGGGGTACTAATAAAGTTTTTGCAAGAATCTGCGCAACCGATGGCTTAGAGCACATTGCATTTCTGGGATTAGCAGTATTATTTTATAAACATCCAGTTTAACTGCTTCAATATTATTCACATACTTACAGAGGGAGGTTTCATGGAAAAAAAACAAAAATTTTCCATATGGTATGTGCTCTTGGGGATCTGGTTTGTACTGATTATCCAGAATTATTTAGTCTCCACATTTGCGATTAAAACCATCCCGTACAGCGAATTTTTAAAACTGCTGAAAGAAAACAAAGTTGCTGAGGTGGCCATCGGCGCCAACCAGATTCAGGGTAAGCTTAAAGACGGTGAGGGAGAAACAGCTAAAAAAATTATGTTTAAGACCGTCAGAGTCGATCCGGAAACATCCAGGTTGTTGGACCAGTATAATGTAACCTTCAAAGGCGAAATTGAATCTCGCTTTTTGGCCACCTTGCTTTCCTGGATTGTTCCGGTGCTTCTCTTTTTTGGTGTCTGGTATTTGCTGATGAAACGGATGACGGGCCGCCAGCCGGGATTTATGACCTTGGGCAAAAATAAAGCCAAAATTTACATGCAGGAAGATTTGGATGTCAGGTTTAGTGATGTAGCCGGTGTGGACGAAGCCAAACAGGAGCTGATGGAGGTGGTGGAGTTCTTGAAAGAGCCCGGAAAATTCACCGAGTTGGGTGGTAAAATTCCCAAAGGCATATTGCTGGTGGGCGCTCCCGGGACCGGTAAAACCATGCTGGCCAAGGCTGTGGCCGGCGAAAGCGGGGTACCCTTTTTCAGCATGAGCGGCTCGGAATTTGTTGAGATGTTCGTGGGGCTGGGTGCGGCGCGGGTCAGAGACCTCTTCGAACAGGCCAAACAAAAAGCACCCTGCATCATTTTCATCGATGAGCTGGATGCCCTCGGAAAAGCCAGGGGATTCGGTACCGTTGGCGGACATGATGAGCGCGAGCAAACCCTTAATCAGCTTTTGGTGGAAATGGACGGGTTTGATCCCAACATTGGTGTTATTTTGTTGGCAGCTACCAACAGACCGGAAATATTGGATCCCGCCCTTCTGCGGCCTGGACGCTTTGATCGAAATATTCTGGTGGATCGGCCCGATAAAAAGGGCCGTGAAGAGATCTTGAAGGTTCATTTGAAGAATATTAAAGTTGAAGAAGACATTGATATTGAAGCGCTGGCGGGGATGACATCCGGCATGGTGGGTGCTGATCTCGCCAATCTGGTTAATGAAGCGGCGCTGTTAGCGGTACGCAGGAACAAAAAGCAAGTAGGTATGTCGGAGTTTGAAGAGGCGGTTGAGAGAGTTGTAGCGGGATTAGAGAAAAAGAATCGCCTGATCAACCCCAGGGAAAGAGAAATTGTCGCCTATCATGAGATGGGTCACGCCATTGTAGCGATTTCATTACCGGGAACCGATCCGGTTCAAAAGATCTCCATTATCCCAAGGGGAATTGCCGCCCTGGGTTACACCATGCAAACGCCCACGGAAGATCGTTTCCTGATGAGCAGATCCGAACTGCTGAATCGAATTACAACATTGCTCGGAGGTCGCGCAGCAGAAGAAATTGTTTTTGAAGATATCTCCACCGGGGCGCATAACGATTTGGCCAGGGCGACGGATATTGCCCGCAGCATGATCAAGGAATATGGTATGAGCGCCAAGGTGGGGCAGGTTTATTTTGCCCGGGAGAAAAGGAATCAATTTTTAAATATTCCGATGGAGGGCGCCGCTGAATACAGTGAGGCGACGGCCGAGCTCATCGATAGTGAGGTCAGGGAGATTATTCATCAGCAGTATATGAGAGCTCTGGAAATCCTTCAGCAAAAACGCGAAATCCTTGACAAAGGTGCCGGGTTGCTGCTGGAAAAAGAAAAAATCGATGGAGCGGAGCTGAAGGCCCTGATGGGTGAAACCTCATCCGAGTCGGCATAATGCCACAGGAAAGGAGCGCGAATATGCCCGCAAAAAACCGAGAAAGAAGACGACTGACAGATCGGGAGCTGGAAATTATCAGCAATGACTTGCTGGAGAGAAAAAGGCAACTATGGGATGAAATCAGTGACGATATCGATGAAGATGTTCGCGAAGAGCACCAGGAATTGATCCAGATGGCGAAAGACGGGGGAGATCGGGGGCTGGCGGAGCTTAGAGAAAGCACTGTTTTTTCACTAATCAAATTAAAAGTAGAGGAAATCGAAGCGATCGAGGAAGCCCTTCAGAGAATCGAAGCCGAAAAATATGGACGCTGCCGGGATTGCAGCCGCTGGATCAGACCCGCCCGTCTTCAGGTTCAGCCATTTGCCGTTCGCTGCCACAGCTGTCAGGAAAAAAAGGAAAAAGGTGAACAAATATAACCCATCCCGTATTCACCGGAATCAGCGAACCAAAGAGGTTGTCGATATACTTAACAGGGTAATTCAAACAATGATTCGAAATTTGGGCAATTTGAAGAATTTGTGGGACATTATCTGAGATCCACGTCCGTGCCTCAATCAGGCAAAGGTGAAACGGTGCGCTAGTCCGTCTCAAACCATTTTTGCATTATTGCCCATTTTTCAAAAAAAGTATCCGATGCAACGGCCTTTTCGCTCTGGGCTTCGAGAACAGGGGCTTTGGGCATCCCTAATTTCTCGCTATATTTTCTCAACAGCCGCCATTGTTGATCGCTCATTGGAATGGAAGGGGTGTGCTTCATGTTATTCAGGGCCTGCCTGAGGCTCAATCCTTTCTTGAACAAATAAGCGATGGCAACTGTTCCCGTTCTGCCGATGCCGTAACGACAGTGTATCAATACTTTTTTCTGGTTAGCGATGCATCCTTCAATCCAGGTCAGCGTTTTTTCCAGATATTCAATCTCAGGCGCACCCTCGTCCGGGATGGGAAGGTAAAAGACTTCAAAATCAGCTTTTTTTCTCGAGCTCGTTGAGATCATAGCACTCGGCACAAAGATTGACGATAGCGCTGATTCCGTGAGTGCGAATGCTTTCCAGATCGGCACGCGATCTGGGAGCATAGCCAACGGCAAGATGCTCGGTTATCCATTTGATCGGATATTCTGGCAACTTATCGGTCCTTTTGTATGCGTTTGTATTTTTCCAAAACCTATACTTAACATAACAAAATAGCGACATAAGTCAAATTCAGACACCTCTTTTCTGAAGGGCAATTCTGGCCATATCTTAGGATAAAATACATAGGGGAATTTTTGATGGGCACAACGTTTTCGATGACTTTTGTTACCTGGATCGGAATTTTTTTCTGCATCACCCAATCCGCGATGTTTTCCGGCATGAATTTGGCCCTTTTTAGTATCAGCCGGCTCAGGCTGGAAGTGGAGGCCCACCTCGGAAATCGTGATGCTGCTAAAATTCTGAATATGCGCAGAGATTCGAATTTCTTGTTGACCACGGTTCTCTGGGGAAATGTCGGAATCAATGTCCTGCTGACGTTGCTTTCCAATTCGGTACTGGCTGGAGTTTCGGCCTTTTTCTTTTCCACCATAGTGATCACCTTTATTGGAGAAATAATGCCTCAGGCTTATTTTTCGCGCCACGCCATGCGCATGGCATCGTTAATGGCTCCGGTGATGAAATTTTACCAAATACTGTTATTCCCCGCCGCCAAGCCGACTGCCAAATTACTGGATGCCTGGCTGGGAGCCGAAGGAATCCAATATTTCCGTGAGCACAGCCTCAGGGAAGTCATCAAAAAACACATCGAGGCCGATGTCTCCGATGTGGATCGCCTGGAAGGGATCGGTGCATTGAATTTTTTAGCCATCGACGACCTGTTGGTCGTCGATGAAGGCGAGCTTGTTGATCCCGACAGTATGATATCACTGGAATTTCAGAAAGATCTACCGGTTTTCCCAACATTTGAAAGAACAACTTCGGATCCATTCTTAAGGCAGGTTGAAATCAGTAAAAAAAAGTGGGTTATTCTTACAGATTTTTCCGGAGAGCCGCACTTTGCTCTTGATTCCGATGCTTTTTTACGGGATGCGTTTTTCGAGTCAGAACCGATAAATCCCTTAGGCTACTGCCACCGGCCGATAATTGTTAAGAACACAAGCATGCCGCTGGGCAACGTCCTGTGTCAACTGAAGGAGTGCCCGCATTGCCTCCGGGATGATATTATCGAGCGGGATGTAGTCCTCATATGGGGAATAAAGGAAAAGCGCGTTATCACCGGTGCAGACATTCTGGGCAGGCTCTTAAAAGGAATTTGAGCATAATAATTAGAAAGGTGAAAAAGTGGACAGATTAAAAACATTCATAAAAACCTCTATCATAGGTGGTTTGGCGGTTATCCTGCCAGCGGTTGTTCTCACCCTCATCTTCAGATGGCTGTACAACTGGATCACGGATATCATTCAACCATTGACAGATCTTGTGATCGCCAAGGGCCAGTTCCAGGAAATTGTTGCCGATGTTCTGGTTATTGCGATCATCCTGGCAGTCTGTTTCTTGGTTGGTGTCGTAATAAAAACCAAAGCCGGCCAGTTTATTCAGGATAATCTGGAAAAGCGGATCTTGCAAATGGCCCCCGGCTACCCGA
>JASFPE010000267.1:0-8064 GCA_050116155.1 Desulfobacterales bacterium | reverse complement strand
CAAGCCATCCTGAAACATTATGATGAAGAATCCTACCGCAAACAGTTGATGGAAATATATAAAAGCGTCAGCCATCAACCGGTGCTTCAGCAAATCGACAAAACCGTTTTATTGTCCGAATTTTTAGAGTTGGACAATTTCAGTCTGCTGAAATGGTGCGATTACCTTGAATAAAAATTTAATTGAAAAATACATTGTCCCCTTATCCCCCATTCCGACAGATGTGCGACCCGCCGGAAAACTCAGCCACCCCATCGATGGTATCTTGTTTGATATTTACGGCACCCTGTTTATCAGTGATTCAGGGGACATCGGGGTTGCCAAAGCAAAAGATCAAAAACAATACCAATTGAAAGAGCTGCTTGAGAAATACGACCTAAAATTAACTCCTGAAAAACTTTTACAAGCACTTTATGCTCGCATCGAAAAAGTCCATGGTAAATTACGAAAAGATGGGATTGATTTTCCCGAAGTCGAGATCGATGAAATATGGATGTATATCCTGCAAACTGACGACCGACATATCATCCAACAGTTTGCCATCGAGTTTGAACTCATCTTTAATCCCGTTTATCCGATGCCAAACCTGAAAGAGATACTTTTGATTTTAAAACATCGGCGATTGCTGATGGGAATCATTTCCAATGCTCAATTTTTTACACCCTATCTGTTTGAATGGTTTCTGGGCAGCGATCTGAAGCAACTCGGCGTTCATCCGAACCTGGTAATCCTATCCTATCAATTAAAATACGCAAAACCGTCAGCCATGTTATTTGATTTGGCTGTCCAAAGGCTATCCCAATTGGGTGTCCAGGCGGAATCGGTGCTTTACATTGGAAATGATATGCTAAATGATATTTACCCGGCCCGCAAAGCAGGATTCACCACCGTATTGTTCGCCGGAGACAAACGTTCCTTGCGGCTAAGACAGGATGATCACCGCTGCGCTAACATCTCGGCCGATCTGGTCATCACCGATCTTTCCCAGCTGCTCGATCATCTCAAGTAAATTGTTATGTTTTTTTACATATATAATTGAAATCTATAAAAAATGAAATCGTCAAAACCGCACAACAAAGCAAGTCATGATCCCATCGACCCGATAATGCCCTACCCGTTGGGTGAAAAGCCGGAGCGCGATGCCTGGTACACGGCTTTTTTTATCGAAAACCATCTGGATTATTTCACCCATCCGAATCACGCGGCCACCCCAGAACAGATCCGATTTATGGTTTTTTCAGCGGATGATGAACG
Source organism: Desulfobacterales bacterium (assembly GCA_050116155.1). GTDB lineage: Bacteria > Desulfobacterota > Desulfobacteria > Desulfobacterales > JAHEIW01. The sequence goes on along the minus strand of JASFPE010000267.1, from coordinate 6,810 downwards.
ATTTTATCCGTGTTCTGATCAAATGTTTGAAGCGATTATCAATCGAAATAAACCGCGCTTTATCCAAAAAAAATATCGTGAGGTCTTAAAGCGCATACGTGACCTGGTGGACACGCAAATTGAGGACGAGCTCGAACGCAATTATCTGTCTTCGCTCATAAAAATAAAGTACAAACACGAAACCCGCGATCAAATAATGATTCCGTCACGGCTTGAAAAGCGTCTGATCCGGATTTTCTTAAACCGAACTCAAATCGAGGATCCCTGGACCACCGAAAAATCCAAACGAAATCTGCGGGTCAACCAGACATTGAATTCGAATGCCTTTAAATCTGCCTTAAATTATGTCGCTAGCAGCGATCTGCGCTCGGCCTCCAAGACGCTATCCGGAATCAAAGAGTTTGCTGAGCATTTAGAAATAAAACGACTTCTTTCATTGTCCGTTGGAAAAGCCCTCTGGGAGTCCGATGCATCGAAATCATATAATAAAAATGATTATCTGAAACTATTCAATCCTAAGATGACGGGAAACGGAGTCAAACCGTTGCTCACTTTCCTCGGCATCCATGAAAAAGATAAATCCAAAGGTTACGCCCATAACAAAAAGATACTTTGGCTGGCAAATGAGGCCGGAGAAATCGTAGTGGATCTGGCCATCATTAGATATCTCACCAAGTTGGGTCATAAAGTCATCATTGCCTTGAAAGAGGGCCCCCTGTTTACCAAAGTGTGTTTCGACGATGTCCAGCGCGATGACACGTTACGAAATTCGTTAAGCAATGCTTTGCATGTCACTGACCCGAATCAAAGTAAGAATACGTTGGTAAAGACCTTACGCGGTGAAAACCCCATCATCGTCATGTCGGATGGAACCAGCGAAATCCTCAACCTCATGCTCACCTCCACCACCTTTGCCCGTATTTTTAAAGAAGTAGATGGCATCATATCCAGAGGACACGATCAGAAACGAAGATTATTTGATACCCATTTCCAATTTACGCGTGATATCTATAACATATCCAGCAGTCCGAAAGGGTCGGTTCAAATTTCATATAAGCCCAAGTATCCTTCATCCATTAAATTTTCTCATGCCGAACTGGATAAAAAGGCTAAAACCATCATTGAACAGATGACCCGTGCCAAGAAAAAGGGCATGACGGTAATCTTCTACAGCGGGATTATCGGTTCGATCCCCGGAAAGATCACCATCGCTAAAAAAATAATGGCTGTGTGCATTCAAAATTTGAAGAACCAGTTCGCCCAGACATTTATCATCAATCCATCCGAATATTTTGAACCCGGCATGGACGCTGATGATTTAATGTATATGTGGGAGATCGTCCAATCGAGCGGCTTGATTGATATCTGGCGGTTCCAGACTTACGAAGACATTATGCAGGCATTTCAGATTATGGGTCAAAAAGTACCACCGGAATGGGTGGGTAAAGATGCCACCTTCAGCACCGGTTGCACCAAAGAAATGCGTATTGCACTCCAGGTTCAGCAGAGACATCCCGAAATGCAAATTATCGGACCTGCCAAAGAAAAGTTTATGCGTCGCGACGAATATGGCATCGGCAAGATGTATGATAAACGCTTCAGTGAAATACTTCCCTCAGTATAACCCAAATTGAGCGATGCTCAACGCGATATTCGTTTAAAATCTTTAATTATTAAAGAATTGTGTTTATGGCAAAACCCGGCTTTTAAATTGCCCTACAACTTATTCAGATTCATTAGATGTCGCAACTTAGCCCTAAATTGAGTTATTCTCAATGAATCTGTAATTTGACTTTTAAGACTGCTGCAAGGTAAGGATGTATTAATGGATTATAAATATAGAACAGCTGAGAAGGCAGATTGTGCGAAAATTGCGGAATTGATAAATATCGCATCAGATGGTGTTGCGGAATACCTGTTTAACGATTTGATTCCTAATATGACACCAGTTCAGATCATGGCTTATAATCTTGAAAAAGACAATTACCCTCATTCTTATAAAAGCGCAATTGTTGCAGCAGACAAAGCGAATGTGGTCGGAATGGCTCTTTCATATCCTTCTTCGTATCACAAGATTACAGATGAAATGCGAAGCTTTTTCCCAAATGAAAGGTTAGAACACCTTAGTGATTTCTATTCATCTCAAGTTCCAGACAGCTGGTATCTCGACACCTTAGGTGTCGATGAGACTTATCGCAGGAAAGGAATTGGGACAAGGCTTATCGAACTGACCATTGAAAAAGCAAAAGAAAATGGGTACGGAATTATCAGCCTTATAGTATTTGCCGATAATTCAACGGCATTAGCCTTGTATAAGCATCTTGGATTTCGTGAGGTAAAGAAAATTAATCTTGCAGGAAACGAATTCATACCCCACCAAGATGGTTGCTTGCTTTTAAAATGTGACATTGCCTCATAGCTTTGCATATCTCCAACAAATCAAAGGTTTTTCAGTAACTAAAAAACTTGCGATATCATCATTTTTAAGTAGAAAGACCCTGTCACCAATCTTCGCCATGCAATGGTGAACAACAGTATCATAATCAATTTGACTCTTCTTTTAGTTATGCTTTAATTTAGATAATTATAGGTCTGCCTTAGAATGAGCGGAATGGGACTGAAGGTGATCTCTCAGTTCTGTAGCTACTTCCTTCGGATGGGTAATTGGAGAAAACAATTCACCACTTCACCGGGATGCGAACCGTTTCGCCGGTTTTATTATTGAAAAGAAGATATCCATTTTTTTTTCCGAATAGATAAAGATCACGGGTGATGCGAACATCCTGCCGGCAATAGGCCACAATCTCATCGACACGCCCTTGTTTCCACCACTTTAAAGCCTGTAGCCCGTCCGCGGTTTTCTGGGTGTCCAGCGTTACTTCGGCCAGATGCGCCAGGGAGATGCGAAATCCAAGATGATCGTAGATGTCTTCCAGGATGTCGAGGGTGTTGATTCGATTAAAATCAAAGGTAGAATACCCACTGACGACTCGATAATCAAAGTGTTTGACATTAAACCCGACCACCAGGTCGAATTGTTTCAGTCGATCGATGAAATCGTCCACCTGATTTTCCAGGAAATTTAAATAGGTCTCTTCACGGCTATCATAAAGCACAGCACAGCTGATACCCATTTGATCCGCGCGATGCCAGCCGCCAACTTCAGCTGCCGAACGCTGGGTCTCCAGATCAAAGACGCCGTAGTATAGGTTTTCGGCCTCTTGGGTTTCAATTATTTCAGCAGACACCAGAGATTCAATAAGCTGATTCGGTTTGCATTCATCTTTTGTGATAATTTTTGTTTTCTTCTGTTTTAATCGTTGTTGGAGATGTTCCAGAATGATAATTGCAGCGGTTTTATCCATCGGCCGGTTGCCGGATCCGCATTGCGAGGAATGAACGCAGGATGGGCATCCGGACTCACAGGGGCATTGGTTAATGGCGTTGTGTGTGAATTGCAGCAGCTTTTCTGCCTGTCCGAACGCCTGCCGTGCCATTCCGGCACCACCGGGAATGCCGTCATAGATAAATATGGCCGCACCGCCTACCTGCGGATGATACAGGGTGGACAGGCCGCCGATGTCATTGTGGTCGGCCATCACCAGCAACGGGAATATGCCGATTGCTGCATGCTCGACGGCATGCAGACCACCCATGAAATCCAGACGCCTGGATTCAATCTCGAATTGGAGCATTTGTGGAATCTGAAACCACAGACCCTGGGTCTCAAATATCTGAGGCGGTAAATCCAAGGGGTATCGGTTTTGCATTGTCCGGGTGTGGATGTCCCAGGTTTCGTAATCGGTGACTTGATCGGTAACCCGTATTTGTCCGAAAAATGCCCGGGTTTCATTAACTCGGCGTTCTTCATGTACTTTCAGTATTTTGGTTTCTTTGTGAGCCCTGACACGGGTGTAGTAGTTTACCCGAGCTTTGGACACGTGTACCGTGCTCGCGCCCAAATCGAGGCGATCCACGACAAATGTATCCCCCCTATGAAGATAGACAGCGCCTGGATGCGTTTCCCGAAACGCGCGCAAGGTATCGATCTCCCCTCTGGGCTCTCCGGTTCGCGTGCTGAGGATGCTAAACCTTTTTCCGGCGCCCCTGATATCAATGTAACGATGGGGCGCCTTGCGGGCGGAAAAGATCTGACTTCCGTCCCCACTGCGCATCAACTTACCCTTTTCCTCAAGCTCGGCAATCTTTTTTTGAACAGTTTCTTCCTTGAGTAAAGGCTCATCTGATCTCAGGGGAAGTTCGCTGGCCGCACAGGCAAGATGTTTCCCCAAAATTTCCGGGTTAAAGGGATTTACCACGGCGGTTTCCGGCTCGCGTCGAATGAAATCATGCGGATTTCGTATAAAATATTGATCCAGTGCATCCTCTCCGGCAATCAATATAATGGCCGAATCCTGTCCGGAGCGCCCTACCCTCCCAGCGCGTTGCCACGTAGACACCACGGATCCCGGATAGCCAACCAGCAAACATAGATCCAGGTCACCGATATCAATCCCCAGTTCCAGTGCGCTGGTGGAAATAACCGCTAAAAGCTCACCACTGGAGAGGCGTGATTCGATCTCGCGTCGTTCTCGAGGTAAAAGCCCCGCACGATAAGCACTGATTCGAGAAGACAGCGGACCGGATTTGTTTGCCGCCCACATAGCGATCAATTCAGCAAGTTTGCGTGATTGCGTATACACGATGGTTCTCAATTCGCGTGCCAAAGCGGCTTTCAGCAGCAGAATCGCCGCCTGGGAGGGGCTGGTTTCAGGATCGATAAATACCAGATAACGTTTACCCAGAGGCGCGCCGCTTTGCGTAACAGCGCTCACCGCAAGACCGGTGAGTTGTTCGGCAAGCCGGTCCGGATGGGACACCGTTGCGGAGCTGAAAATATAAATCGGTGCAGAGCCATAGTGCGCACATATGCGCTGAAAGCGCCTGAATATTTGAGCAACGTGAGATCCCATCACGCCTCTGTATGTATGAACTTCATCCACAACCACAATCTCCAGGTTTGAAAGAAATGAAGCCCATTTAGGGTGATGGGCCAGAATGGATAAATGCAACATCTCGGGATTGGTCAAGACCACATGCGACGGTGCTTCTCGAATGCGTTTGCGGTGCCAGGCTGAAGTGTCACCGTCATATATTTTAGCTGTCGCTTTGAGATGACCACAATGTTCCGCCATCTGCTGAAAAGTCTTTAGCTGATCCTGGGCCAGGGCCTTCAGAGGAAAAAGATAAAGCGCATTTGCGTGGAAATTTGCGTGTATCTTTTCTAAAACCGCCAGGTTATAAATTAAGGTCTTGCCGCTGGCCGCAGGGGTGGCTACGATAACATGCCGACCGCAGCGAATGTGATCGATCGCGGTAGCCTGATGCTGATACAGCTTTTTGATGCCAATTGCCCGCAGCATGCTCTGCATCGATTCTGGCCATGGTTTCTGCGGCGTATCCCACAGCGGCGGATTCGCCGTCAAAAGCTGTTGAAAGGCAATCTGTGAACTCATGCGGGGGGACGTCTCAAGGGATTGGATATATTTGTCGATTTTTGATGGGGAAGTCATTCATTCCTTCACCCTTTCGACATATTCACCGGTTCGCGTGTCGATTTTTATCAATTGCCCCTCCTCGACAAACGGAGGAACCTGCAATATATAACCGGTTTCCAGGGTTGCCGGCTTTGAATCACCGGAGGCGGTGTCTCCCTTGACCCAGGGATCTGTTTTTTCGACCCGCAAATCCATGAAAATCGGCAGCGATATGCCAATAGGCCTGCCTTCAAATAAAAGGACATTACAGACCGTATTTTCCGTTAAAAAATCTTTGGCGTCGCTAACCTGATCTTCGGTGAGAAAATCCTGTTCGTAGGTCGTGGAATTCATAAAGCAATAGTTTTCTCCGTCAGCGTATAAATATTCCATCTCAATCTCTTCCAGATCAGCTTCCTTGAATTTTTCACCGGATCGAAATGTCTTATCAAATTGAACGCCGGTCACCATGTTTTTCAGTTTGCATTTGTACAGCGCCTGCCCTTTGCCCGGCTTGACAAACTCAAACTGCACAATCACATAAGGTTCACCATCCAGTTCAAATTTCAATCCTTTTCTCAAATCTCCACTCTCTAACATATTTGGTCCTTTCTCAAAAATTCAAATTTATTTTTTAAATATTCTTATTCCGAAGGAATATGAATTTGGAGGTTGACTTTTTATGCCGTCTCTAACATATTCAGCCTGATTTCGCAAACCGGTTCCATGGCAGTTTAACAATTTACCATTAAACATTGAATAATAAATTCAATCCTTTAAGATGAAGGAAGATCATGATACTGATCATTGATTTTGGGTCACAGTACAATCAGTTGATTGCCCGTCGCGTTCGAGAGGCCCATGTGTTTTGCCAGATCGAACCCCCCTCGATCAGCGTGGAAACGATCAAGGCGATGAATCCGGAAGGAATCATTCTCTCCGGCGGCCCGGCAAGCATATACGAGAAAAACAGCCCAAAAATGGATGCGGCTGTTTTTGATCTGGGGATTCCGGTATTAGGCATCTGCTACGGTATGCAATTTATGATCGGTGCGCTGGGTGGAACCGTAGAACATGTCGCTAAGCGGGAGTATGGTTTTGCAGAACTGAAAATACGCAATCATGAGATATTATTTAAAAGAGTTGATAAAATCACAACATGCTGGATGAGTCACGGCGATTCGATCCTTCGAGTACCCAGGGGCTTCAAAATAACAGCATCCACTAAAAACACCCGCATTGCGGCGGCGGATAACCATTGCAAAGGCCTTTA
>JASFPE010000266.1:0-8136 GCA_050116155.1 Desulfobacterales bacterium | reverse complement strand
TTGAGCCATGGAGTCTTCAAAACCTCTCATGACGGCCTCCATGGCATCAAAGACTTCTTTGTCGGATGGTCCGTTGTAACGGCACCCGCAAAAGACCGCAGCAAATACGTTAAGTAGGGCAAAATAGATCAAATATTTTTTCATTGGTGTCACCTCGGGACATTTTCCGAAATTCAAATTAAGATATTTATCTGTTCGTGGATCAAAAAAGGATTCCTATGTTATGTATCGGGAAAAAATGCAGAAACTTAAATGCTAATATGGCGAAGGCAAGCCGTGCAAGGTTTGCAATTAAAAAGAATAAATTGCAAAAATGATGAGTGCAGAAATTACCAGACGTAAACTTAGCGCGATTTTGAGTGCGGATGTGGATGGCGTCTTGATGCTTTATTTCGATGTGAAAACAGAGCAGGCTATAGATATTAATGTCAAAAAGATAATTATATATCTAATTGACATCAAAACAGGTAAGCTTTTTTCTGAAAGGAGTCGAACGACGATCAGTCTCTATCAGGGAAATTTCAACGATGCGTTAGATTCATTATTATCAAAACTCATTCAAAGTTACCTGCTGCCAAAAGCCGGATAAGGCTACAGGCCGAACTTGTTTTGACAATGGGACAAATAAGGGAATCGAATACCCGCATTCATTCAACAATTTCAAGCATATACCTTTTCCCGGCCTTTCCGGAAGCTGCACTTAAAATTGTCCGAATTGCTTGAGCGGTTCTACCCTGTTTGCCAATGACCTTTCCCATATCCCCCCGCGCCACTCTGACTTCCAGAACCGATGTGTAATCCGCGACAATTTCATTGATATTTACCTCATCCGGCTGATCGACGAGTGCTTTGACAATTTCAGTGACCAGATCTTTCATAGCCCCACCTCCTAAATTATCCATAAGATATTCGAAGCCAAATTACAAGTAACTCTTGTCGATATACAATAAAACTTTATTTCAAGAAACTGGATTCTATCGAAACATGGGCTCACAAAAAAAGGGTGACTCCGAAGAGTCACCCTGAATGGTGCAGAACATCAGCACAACATTAATCAATCCAGATCCAGATGCACCGATGCTCTAATAAAGGAGCAAAAATTAAATGTCAACCCTTTTTCTCGAATTAATCAAAAGTTTGCCATGCTCAGTCGGATTAATTCGATAGATTTGGAATTTAAAAATTGTTATTTGGGGGACACTATCTAGGTTAGTGTTATGGTTTGAAAGGCCCGACCAACTTCAACGATCGGGTCGTTATTGTCTCTCCACTGACTGGCATAGTTCAAACAGTTGCAGATGAATACGGTGCCTTCATACTTTCGTTGCATGCGATAATGCACGTGGCCACAAATCGAATAGGAAACCGAATATTTTAAGGCCAGCTGGCCGTATTGTTTGCTGCCCAGAAAGGCATTCAAATACTGCCACATCCGATTTGGTGTCTGCACGGTAAAATCCACCAGCGGCAACACATGCGTAACCAGGACAATCTTTTTGTCCTGATGATTTTGTAACTGTTGCTCAAGCTTGTGATGGAAATGGTGGTGCATCGCAATGGTCGATTTACCCCAGTTGGCCTTTATTTTGTCCTGCCAGATGCGTCCGTTAATTTTCATCCGATCAAAATCTTCAACTGTATATTGCCGGCTGCCGAAAGAGTAATCGTACCAGCCGATATCTCCTATGGCTATCCAGTCATCGGCCAACTCATAAGGGCCATTTGAAAGATTGCCGGGGAATTTCTGCAAAGCTTCATAGGTGTCCCAGGAAGTCTTGTCGGGATGTTTTTCATTCCAGATATCATGGTTGCCCGGCACAAACAGGCATGTGACCCCCGTCGAATCCTCAAGAAAATGCAGTACCTGCAACGCCATCTGATAGTCATTGGCAATATCACCGGCAATCACCATAATATCGACGGCGTTTTCCTTGATCGCCAGGGTAAGTCCCTCTAATACCCTTTCGGGGGTTATATGATCAATATCGACATGGATGTCGGATAAGATTCCGATTTTCATTTTTCGACTTTCCCCGTGCGCCCTGTGCCTTGAGGCTTGTGCCAATTCCGAATCGCTTCTAACCTCAAACCTCCAACCTAAAGCACATTAAAGTTTCGGATTTAGTTTTTCCGACAACGCATCTCCCAAAATATTGAAGCTGAGAACCGTTAACGCCAGCACCGTACCAGGGAAGATGGCCATCCACGGCGCCAGCACCAGATAATTACGGGCATCTTTGAGCATCAAGCCCCAGCTAGGATCCGGCGGCTGTGTGCCCAGACCCAAGTATGATAACGATGCTTCAATGACCACAGTGAGGGCAAAGGTGATCGAACCTTGCACGATCACCTTGCCAAGCAGGTTGGGTATAATATGCTTATAAACGGTTTTAATCATCGGCGTTCCAAGGGCACGGGAAGCTTCGACGTATGACTCGGTTTTAATCGCCAGGGTTTCCGCCCTCACCAGGCGCGCAAAAACCGGGCTGAAAATCACGCCGATGGCCAACATCACCTGCAGCAGGCCATATCCGAGAAATGAAACCACCGTGATGGCCAGCAGAATCGTCGGAAATGACAGCAGGCTGTCCATCAACAACATAAGAAAATTATCAACAAATCGCCCGGCCATGCCTGCCAGTAACCCCACCAGCGATCCAATCAAAACGGCAATGGAAACCGCCACGATACCCACCAGCAAAGCGGAACGAGAGCCGTAAATTACCCGGCTTAGAATATCACGACCAAAATTGTCGGTTCCTAAAAAATGGGCTTTACTGGATGGAGAAAACCGCTCACCCAAATTTTGAACAATCGGGTTGTAGGGTGCGACAAAGGGAGCCGCCAGGGCCGCAACTACCAGAATCACAATATACCCGGTGGATAAATATAATAAAGTATTGCGCTTTCTCATAGGTTGTATCTAAGCTTTAACTCTCTATACATGTTGAGCAGCAATCTCTACAATCCCACCAAATCCTTCCCTTCGATGGGCATCAGCACGAATTTGGACGCGAAGTCATAATAGCGAAACAGACCGGGTCTTACCTTTAAAAATCATTTAATTTCTGCCTGTCATGCCGGGCCCCCAATCAAGTTGAGGGCAGGCTTGATCCGGTATCCAGTAGCATAACAGTCTGAAAAAACACTGGATAGCGCTAAAGCTTCACTTCGTGCCCGGGTCCGTCATCCCGGACTTGATCCGGGACCGGAATGACATAAACATCAAATTCGTGGTTTTGCGAATTACATACAGGACGCCACACTACCGCAGTGTCGTCCATCTGAAATCAAAGGTATCCAGCTTGGGTGTCATCCTGAAATCGACAACATTCTTGCGAGAGGCAATATGGCGGTACGATGACCCCAAATACATAAACGGCACCTCTTTGGCCATAAACTCCAGGACTTCATCATAGAGCTTTTTCCGGTTTTCAAATCCGGATACCGTCTTGGCTTTTTCAATCAGTTCAGCCGCCCGCGGATTAATCCATTTCACATATCGACTCTTGGTGCCGTAACCGCCCAGGGTCCCGTCCGGATCTAGTTTTCCGGTATGCCCGATAACGGTTAAATCGTACTTGGCACCACGATAGACATCGCTGATCCAGGTAGACCAATCCACCAGCTTAATTTTGACGTTGAGTCCCACCTGGGTGAGCATGGCCTGATACATTTCACCGGCTTTAACGTGCAATTCATAGTTTTGTGGCAAAAACAACTGAAAGGTCGTGTCTTTGCCCACTCCGGCTTCGGCCAACAGTTTTTTGGCCTTTTCAGGATCATAGGGATAAAGGCCGGCGAAATCTCTGTAATAGGCATTGCCATAATCCATGAAGGTGCCAATGGGCTTTCCGCCGCCATAGGCCACATCTAAAACCTTTTGCTTGTCAATGGCATGATTAATCGCCTGTCTTACCCGCACATCCTTGAGGACGGGATGGCTGCAATTCATGGACATCACCAAGATCAAGGCGGTTAAAGATTCTTCAATCTTCACGTCCGGGCTGGCCTGTAATATCGGCAAATCGTCCTTATCCACGATGTAACTGATATCGATTTGACCCGCAATCAGTCCCTGGACCTGCACTGCGCGTTCCGGAATGATATGCAAATTGACCACGTCCAATTTGGGATGTTCCTTCATCCAATAGTTTGTATTTTTTACCAATACAATACGGCTGTCCCGAATCCATTCCTGCAGCTTAAACGGTCCGGTTCCAACCGGTTGGCTGGCAAAATCATGGCCACCCTCAATCAGACGCCCGGGTAAAATGGCCCCCCATCCTGACGCCAGCGATGCCAGCAAAGGTGAACGCGCCTCCTTCAGCTTTATCACCACGGTGTTATCATCCGGGGCTTCAATGGCGGTGATAGCGGCAAATTCTTTGGCTTTGGGTGAAGCGGTCGCCTTATCTCTGATCCGATCCAATGTCGCTTTGACATCTTTAGCGGTCAGTTTATCGCCATTGTGAAAGCTCACGCCTTTGCGAAGATAAAACGTCCAGGACAAAGCATCATCAGACACCTCCCATCTCTCGGCCAGTGCCGGCACAATCCGCCCGCTCATATCCGGCTCTGCCAGGGTATCGTAAATACTTTTCAAGGTCTGAAACGTCAGCGTCCCGGAGGTTTTATGAGGATCCAACGTGTCCGGGTTTCCGGATAAGGCAAAATTTAAGGTCTTGGCTTCGCAAGGGCCGGAAGCTACGATCGGCCCTCCGATGACAAGCATCATAAAAGCAAGACCGACGGTTCGTTTGATCACATGATTCATCATCTTCTCCTTTCAGTCTTTGTTAATTGGTTGAATAGTTAATTCGTAGATTCGTTAAAGCGTCAAATTGTCAAATAGGTAATTAACTCTCAAAGTTTGTCAATCATATCTTAAAACAAGAGACCTGATGGCCTTTACTGATTTCTCTTAACTCAGGTTCGGCTTGCCTGCAACTTTGGGTTGCCATAGGACACTGAAGCGCATAAAGGCAACCGGCCGGCGGCCGGACCGGTAGTTTTTCTTTAACGCCTTGCGCATCCATGTCTTCTGACGCTTCATCGACTGCCTGTTTGCCGGGAACCGATGAGAAGAGCTTCAGGGTATATGGATGACAGGGATTGGCCATCATCTGATCTGTCGAAGCCAGTTCAACCAACTTTCCATTGTACATCACGCCAATCCGATCACTGATGTATGCCACCAGATTAAGATCATGGGAAATAAATAGATAAGTCAATGACAGCTCTTTTTTAAGGTCCAGCAATAAGTTGATGATCTGGGCCTGTATGGAAACATCAAGATTGGATACCGGCTCATCCAGGGCCAGGAAATCCGGTTCCATGGTCAATGCTCTGGCAATCACAATGCGCTGCTTTTGACCACCGGAAAACTCATGCGGATACCGCCCGCGCTGGGATGGGGCAATGCCCACAAGGTTAAGCAGATTTTCGATCCGTTCGGTTCTTTCTCTGGCTCTTAAGCCGCGATTGATGAGTCCTTCAGCAAGACTGTCCCCTATGCGCATCTTAGGATTCAGGGCGCTGTTGGGATCCTGGAAAACAATCTGCATGCGCTTTCTAAAGGATCGCATCCGGTTTACGGAAAGCTCACCCAGCAATGTCCCGTCAAACCAGACTTCACCGGATGTCGGCGGATCCAGATAGAGCAGCGCCCGCGCCAAAGTCGTTTTGCCACACCCGGATTCGCCCACCAGACCAAACACGGTATTACGACGGATACTTAAACTGACATTGTCAACCGCCCGCACCGCCAGGCGGTGGCGGTCGAAAAATCCATGGCCGTAATACAGTTTGATCAAGTATTTTATTTCGATGAATCGATCCATTTCTTTCCGACAAAGTGACAGGCGGCAAAATGCCCGCCGTCGTAATCTATGCTGGCCGGGATCTGACCATGGCAAATATCCTCGGCTAAAGGGCACCGCGGGTGAAAGCTGCATCCCGCAGGAATATGCGCGGCATCGGGCACTGTTCCGGGAATCGCCCGCAAGCGCGTACCCCGTTTGGCGGCATCCGGTATGGATAACAAAAGCATTTTGGTATAGGGGTGCAGCGGATTTTGGAACAAATGACTTTTTGTCGCCGATTCGACAATCTTGCCGGCATAGATCACGGAAATTTTATCTGATATGTCGTTAATCACCCCCAAATCATGGGAAATAAACATAATTCCCATGGTGAATTTATGCTTCAGCCGGTGTATGAGTCGCAGTATCTGGAGTTGAAGGGTAACATCCAGGGCTGTTGTCGGCTCATCGGCAATCAATAAAGCCGGATGGCAACAGATGGCCATGGCGATCATGGTCCGCTGCTTCATTCCACCGGATAACTCATGGGGATAACTGTTGATAATCCGTTTGTTCTTTCCCAGACCCACCAGGTTTAAGAATTCCAATGCCTGTTCGGTCGCTGATTTCCGATCTGTTTGGAAATGCGTCATCAGTGTTTCGGAAATTTGCTCTCCGATTTTGTAAGCGGGGTTCAGGTATTTTGCCGGCTCTTGAAAAATCATGCCGATTTCTTTTCCCCGCACAGTCCGCTTTTCGGATTCTGTGAGTGCCAGCAGATTTCTGCCCTGGAATATAACCTCACCGTTGTTAATTCTGCCCGGAGGTATGGGCAATAATCCCATAATCGCCATAGAGGTAACCGTTTTGCCGGAACCGGATTCACCCACCAGTGCATGGGTTTCGCCGGAAGACAGAGACAAATCCACACCCCGCAATGCATGGGCAATACCCAGCTCCTGCTCAAAACTGACATCCAGATTTTTGATGGTTAACAAGTTACTCATTGGAATAAAGAAAATGCCTAATCGGGAAAATGGCCATTTCCATTTGAAATTAAGAAATTCTGATCCTTGGATTTACGATGCTGTACAAAATATCCACCGTAAAATTAATAAAAGAAAAAATAAAAGCGACAAAAACCACCCCACCCTGGATTAAAGGGAAATCTCGCTGATACACACCGAACAGAAAAAGCCGCCCCAGACCCGGTAACGAAAAAACCTGTTCGATGATAATTGCACCTCCCAGCATATAGCCCAGCTGGATGCCGGCGATGGTAATGACCGGCAATAATGCATTCTTTAACGCATGTTTGTAATTCACCAACCGCTGCGTCAAGCCCTTCGCCCTGGCCGCGACAACATATTCCTTGCTCAGCTCTTCGATCATGGCGGCCCGGGTTAGACGCAACAGCACAGCTGCTCTGGCAATGCCCAGAGAAATGGCTGGCAGAATAAGATGTTTGAGCGTACCACCACCAAACAACGGAAACAGTTTGACTTTGACCGACAGCAGCAACAACAGAATGATACCCAACCAGAAGCTGGGAATGGCCATCCCAATTTGAGAAAAAATCATCCCCAAATAATCCCAGCCAGACCAGCGTTTGACTGCGGAAATAACACCCAGGGGTATGGCAATAAAAATCGAGATAACCAGACCCATTAAAGCTAGGGTCAGGGTCAAGGGAAGACGATCCATGATCAGTCGGGTAACCGGCTGCCCGGAGATCATAGAAGTGTCGAAATCAAAACGCATCACCTTCCAGATCCATTCAACGTATTGTTCCAAAATGGGTTTATCCGTCCCCAGTTTCTCCCGTATCGCTTCAATATCCGATTCGGAAGCATCAATGCCGGCGATCACCAAAGCAGGATCACCCGGTATGACCCGGATAACCAGGAAAACGATGGTGGATATGATCAGCACCGTTAATACCAAACGGCCGAATCTTCTGAGGGCAAAAAGTACGATAATCTCGTCCTTTCTCGTCTGAGGCCTTAGGCTTTAATTGGACATCAATGGCAATAACAATTAACACCCAATTGAGTTTTAACTCAATTGGGTTCAGAGCTCCCAGACCTTTCCGGTGGCGGCAAGTTCAACTTGGCCATTGAACTTTTCCCGGGCCTGCGCCACCAGCCGGCGGTGATCCCCATAATGGGGCAGATGGTTTAGTACTAAATGTTTCACTCCGGCGGCCGCAGCAATGGCACCGGCTTGCCCGGCGGTTAAGTGCCCTGGAATCATTCCCAGAAACTCATCATATAGACTCGATTCGCACAACAGCAAATCAGCATCGCGGGCGATTGCAATGAGATTATCACTC
>JASFPE010000265.1:0-8137 GCA_050116155.1 Desulfobacterales bacterium | reverse complement strand
ATGACAGATATTTTTGAAAAATACCGATTGAAAGCGTCTGCAACATCATAGCCATGATGGAGAAGGTGGCCGACATCAAGACAGATCGAAAAATTTAGGTCCAAAACGATATCTGCTATCAGATCTATAGGATAACCCAGGTTTTCGATGGTAATCCTGAACGCATCTATACCGGTGTCCAACAGTTTCTCAAGATTCGACCTTACTCTCGCATGCCATTTTTTTATGCTATGGCTCTCAAAGTTTGCCTCATTATAAGGGATGTGCAGGCAATAGGTGGAGGGGGCAAGTGGTGACACGCGCTCAATAATTTGATTCAATGTTTTGAGGGCATGTTGTTGGTTGTGTGTATCTTGATCGCTGATAGATATATCCATGGGCAGATGGACGTCATAATCTATTTTCAGTTCCGTTGCCAGACGTTCAAGTTCATTAATCACAGCGCCGGAAAAAGACGTATCGATATCAATGCTTTCAAAAAGCAGCAGTTCAATTTCATCGAAATAAGGTCCCAACATTTTCACATTGGGGATATAATCATCCGGATATATAAAGGAGGTGGTGGCCAGCTTAAATGGATAGGCACCCTTATAAGATTTGGGTAGGTGAGGATATCTGTCTGGAGTTTCAATCATGAGTATCTGTCATGCGTTCCGATTTCATTTAAACTATATAGAGTTGTTTTAAAAGATGAACGTCCAACATCGAACATCCAACTTCCAACGTCGAATGAAAAAAACATCCCAAATCGAACATTCACCCAAACCAATGCGTGATTTCTTTTCAGCAGTTTTGATACTCGAGCAGTCTTTCTCCCAGATCATATGTCCGTTTCTTCATCTTTTCCACTTCAAAATTGGAAGTTGGACGTTCGATGTTCGATGTTCGATGTTCTTTCTTTTTATCCCTCCTGGCGAATAGCAATTTGACGTTTTTGACCGAGGACTCCGCAACACAGAATATGTAACGCAATTAGATCATTGCGCTAACCCCGACAACTACACCCCAAACGACTCCCACCCAGATTGCAGATGCCAGCATCATAATGTGGCAGGCTTTGTTGATGTGTTCGGGCAATGTTTTTCCAAAAGCTACTCCAATATAGGGCTTGGTCACCAGCTTTCCGCCATAGTAATTTGGTCCGTTGAGTTTTACAGCCAGAGCACCGGCAAACGCAGCTTCAGGATAGCCTGCGTTCGGGCTCGAATGATTCGCACCCTCGACGATGGCCGTTTTAAAGGATCGTCTGCCCTGCCTGGCCAGGATCTGGGTTGCCAGACAAATAATGGGGATCGACAGTCGGGCCGGGATAAAATTCAAAATATCATCCAGGCGAGCAGAAGCCTTGCCAAAAAAAAGATATTTCTCGTCTTTATAGCCGATCATCGAATCCAACGTATTGACCATCTTATAGATCATGGCAAGCGGCGCACCGCCGATGGCGGCAAAGAATATTGGTGATATGACGCCGTCGACGAGATTTTCAGCCACAGTTTCCACCGTTGCGCGTGATAGGCCATCCTCTTCATAGTCATCAAGATCCCGGCCTACGACCAACGCTACTTTCTCACGGGCTCTGTCAACATCGTGTTGTGTGAGATGTTGATGAATTTCCATGGCGGCATTCTCCAGCGAACGCGCAGAAATACAAAAATAGATGAAGATGATTTCAATGCTGCTTTTAGCCAACGGACTCAGCCATTGGGCGCTTTGGAGCACCAGCCAGGTCAGCAATCCAGTAACAGCAACCAGAAAGACTGTAAATATAAAACCAGACATCACCAAACTAGCTGGAATTTTTCGGAAATAGGGTTCTAAGACTTCAATGGCTTTTCCCATCCAGCGCACCGGATGCGGGAATGAGGGAGAATCTCCCAGGATGAGGTCGAGAACAAATGCGGCCGGCAGTACATACCATGAAGGCAACATATCCATAATTATCATGCAACCCGCTTTTCTTCCATGATAGATGTGTTGATCGTAAGTTGTTGTTTCAATGCGATCAGTTCTTTAGCCACCATGTCCATTTAACATCAAATCCCTCCTATCGATACCAATAAAAAAAGTCCGGCTTCAGTTATCTCTGCCATCGCACCCAGCATATCGCCGGTAATGCACCCGACACGTCTTTTATAATAAAGAAGAATTGCCGTGATAATGACAACAAAACCTGCATTCAGCAATATGGCCCTCCAGCCGGTTAAAAGCGAAAGGGCCACCGGAATGAGCAATCCCCAAAATGCGATGATTCCTATTTTTTCTTTAAAAAAATCCAATCCAGTTCCGCCCCTGGGCCGTCCGTAGTCAAGAAATCGAATGCCGAAAATCATGCCGCTCCGCGCATATGCCGGTACGATAATCAACAATAAACTTCGATGAATATCTAAGCCAGCAATGCCACCCCATTTTAAAGCTAACCCACAGATGACGGCAACCAGACCCATTGCCCCCATGCGGCTGTCTTTCATGATGACCAGAGCATCTTCTTTTGGTCGTTGCCCCAAAAGACCATCGGCCGTGTCTCCCAGGCCATCCAGATGAAAGGCACCGGTCAAAATGATCAGGAGCACAACATCCAACAATGAAACTACAGACGGATTCCAAAGTCTTATTGCCACCTGGTCAAACAAGGCCACCAACACTCCCAGAAGAAGACCGACGACCGGGAAAAAAGGCACCATATTCTGCGGATCAAATGGTACTGATTTTCCGGTGGGAAGAATGGTAATGAATTGTAAGGCACCAAGAAAGCCGTTCATATCTATATTATTACCTTAGCAATGAATAAATCCGTACTTCGTTAACTTGGTTTCAGGTGTCAGGTGTCGGGTGTCAGCAAGCATTAATTGTGGGATTTAGGAATTAAGGAATTGAGGAATTCAAATATTTAGAAATTAGATCGACAGAATACCTTCAATCCCTAAATTCCTAAATTCGAAATTCCTAATTTCTTTTGATCTTCAAATCTGAAATCCAAAATCCTTGCATTTTACAATGTTTTTTTAATTCCGACTTCCGCATTCGAAAGACCCTGACACCTGACACCTGAAACCTGAAACCTTCTTCACTTGATGTTCACCGCAATCCCTGCCACCACCCAGACGACCCTGTCGGCACTTCTGGCGACTTCCTGATTCACAGTTCCAACCAGGTCACGATACACGCGTGCCAATTTGTTTTCGGGCACAATGCCGGTTCCGACTTCGTTTGAAACCATTATCACCTTACCGTCTGCAGACTGCATGGCTTGCACCAAATTGGAAATTTGATCCTCGACATCCGGTGCGCTTTCATTTTCCATCAGCAAATTGTTAATCCACAATGTTAAGCAGTCGATCAGAACGACACTTTTTGCCCTGGCATTGTCCATTATAGCTCGCGGCAAATACAACGGCGCTTCAATCGTTTTCCATGATTGACTGCGATTTTGTTGATGCTTCGCTACGCGTTGTCTCATTTCGCTATCTTGAGGCACGCAGGTGGCGATAAATATTCTTTCATTGACGACCATTTTTTCCGCAAGTTCTAATGCGTGGTTGCTTTTGCCGCTACGACAACCGCCGATGACAAATACTTTGTGGCTCATTGATTTCTTTCCAAAACGAAGTAAATGCTAAAATAATTTAACGTGCCGATAAGATTATAAATGCCTAAATGATCGAAAGTGCCTAAAATGCCGAAAGTTGTGGTCTCGCTTCGCTCTGTCGATTCTTAAAATAAAATAGATGGATTACCTTAACGCCGCCATGGCGGAAGCATCTTAGTTCATTTTAGGCAATTTAGGCATTTTCAACATTAGGCAGTATTCGGCATATTTAAATCTAAAATTTCGGTAATATTTTGGGTATCTATATGGGCTTCAAAATACTGGGCCAACAAATCATATTCTTTGTCCCTGGCATCAAGGCCCTCTAATTCTGCTGTCTTGATGTGTTTTAGACCAATGCTGGTTAGCCATAACGCCGCTATCTCCGGATTATCAAAAATCCCATGAATATAGGTGCCGATAATGCGAGCATCCTCTGTTATGCAACCATCCTCACCGCTAATTGGTACAAGGTTGCGTGAAATAATCTGAAACAAAGAATTTCCGTTTTTGCGTCGAGTTTGGCCCATATGAATTTCATAGCCGGAACCGGCGACTCCCTGCCATAAAAATTCCGTTCGCGTGGTCGTTTTCGGAGCTTTCAGCACGGTCTCCACCGGCAATAAACCCAGTCCCTCGGTTGAGCCGGGATGGCCTTCGAGACCATCTGGATCATGCACGATTTCCCCCTGCATTTGGTATCCGCCACATATTCCCAGAATGTGCCCACCCTGCGCCCCATAGATTTTAATTTTTTGCGTCCATCCCGATGTATGCAACCAGGTTAAATCATAACGGGTATTTTTGGATCCCGGTAAAATCACAGCCTTGAAGTGGGATAAATCCTGCACTTTTTCTAAGAAAAATATCTCAATGCCCCTTAACATCAATAGCGGATCAAAATCGTTAAAATTTGATATGTGGGGCAAACGAATCACCCCAACGGATGGTATTTTGCTGCTGGCGAGAAAAATCCGTTTGGGTTTTTCAATCACCACCGAATCTTCCGGTTCGATATGAATGTGATCGTACCAGGGAAGAACACCAAACACTTTTTTTCCGGTTTTGGCTTCTATCCAATTAACGCCGTCTTCGAACAGCTGAATATCGCCACGGAAACGATTGATAATAAATCCTTTCACCAAGTCCTGTTGTGCAGGCGATAAGCAATCCAGGGTTCCGATAATCTGTGCAAAGACACCTCCTCGATGGATGTCAGCCACCAGAATCACCGGTGCCTGTGCATATTCAGCCATGCGCAAATTTACAATATCGTTTTGCATTAAATTTACTTCAGCACATGAACCGGCACCCTCCATGATGATTAAATCGTAGGCCGAACGTAAACGGTCAAGGGATTCGGCCGCAGTAGTGAAAAGCGCTTCTTTTTTCTTATGATAATCCAATGCGGATGTGTTTTCACTGACACTGCCCAGAAGCACAACCTGAGATCCAATTTCACTGGTGGGCTTCAACAAAATGGGATTCATGTCCACATGCGGAGGCACTTTCGCAGCTTCTGCCTGCACGATCTGGGCACGCCCCATTTCCAGGCCTTCCGGAGTTACCCCCGAATTATTCGACATGTTCTGGGCTTTAAACGGTGCAACCCGCATGCCCTGCCCGACATAATAACGACATAGCGCTGTGGTAATAATACTTTTACCCACATCGGATCCGGTTCCCAAGATCGCCAGACAGGGTGTATGTTTCCTCACTTTATTTTTCGATACCAATTCGTGCGTTGACTCCCTTTTTAAAATAATGTTTGATGGCTTTTACCTCCGAAACCAGATCTGCTTTGTCGACAATCGCTGCCGGGGCGTTTCTGCCGGTGATGACCAATTCCATATGCTCAGGCTTCTGATCAATGATATCCAGGAGTTCTTGCTCCGTGATAAGCCCGTGTGTAACTGCGACATTGGCTTCATCCAGGATGACAAGTTCATACTCGCCTGAGGACACGATCTCTTTGATACGCGCGAGCCCTTTGCGGGCAACTGCGATATCTTCATTACAAGCTTTGCCTTTTGTAAAACGTCCGCAGCCGAATTGTTCCAGGGTGACATCGGCAGCCAATCGCTTCAGGGCGTTGATTTCGCTGTAGTCTCCCTTTTTGATAAATTGAGCAATATAGACTTTTAAACCGGCACCGACAGCCCTGAGCGTCAATCCGAGTGCGGCGGTGGTTTTGCCTTTGCCGTCGCCCGTATATACTTGAACGTATCCTCTCATTTTTATCTCAGGTTTCAGTGTTTAGTTATCAGAAATAAGTAGGTTTCAGGTGTCAGGTGTCAGGTGTCAGCATAAATAATTTAGGAATTTAAGAATTGAATGTATTCTTCTGATTTAATTCTTAATTTCTTAATCCCTGAATTCCTCAATTCCTAAATACCTTAATTTTCCTTTCAGCGTTTCCTGACACCTGACACCTATGAGTGGGTTATTCCGTCCCTATCTTATACTTCTGCGAGTATCCCCTCGGTGTAAACATAAAATCTAAATAATGACGGGACGCACTGCTGCCAATGAAAATTGTGGTCTGCATATTTACCTCTGCCGTGTTCAGATTTTCCAGCGTTACAATTTCAACATGCTGCCCTGCACGCATGGCGCGAGTAACAATCCCGACAGGTGTATGTTTATCCCGATAGTTTAATATTATTTGTTGAGCCTTTTCGAGCTGCCAGGTTCTCTTTTTGCTTTTTGGATTATACAGCACAATCACAAAATCTGCCTGGGCCGCTGCTTCCAGTCGCCTTTCAATCAATTCCCAGGGAGTCAAAAGATCGCTGAGGCTGATCACTGCAAAGTCATGAGTAAGCGGTGCACCCAATAAGGCGGCCCCGGCGCTAAGAGCTGGAATTCCAGGAATAATTTCGACATAGATGATGTCAGATTGCGGTTTAATGCTATCGCCGAGCTGTTGTAAGGCAGCGACGCGAATATTTCTGGCATTGCAGGTTTCAAACACCAGGCCGGCCATGGCATAAATGCCGGGATCGCCGCTTGAGACGATCGCACATGATTGTCCGCCCAGTACCAGGTCAATGGCAGATTCCACGCGCTGCACTTCCTTGGTCATTCCAGTACTGACAATCTGTTTGCCGCTAGCCAATGGTCGAATCAGATCAATATAGGTCGTATAGCCCACCACGACATCTATCCCGGTTAGCACATCTGCTGCGCGTTGGGTTAAATACCGAAGATCACCGGGCCCGATGCCTACGATATAAAGGCTTTTCGGGCGATGGCTACGGTCACGTTCCGGCTTGTCTGTTTGGGAGCCACCAGGGCTCCATTTTGAGTTGCCATTATGGCCGCGGCTTCGCATACACTTTTTACTCCAATATGTTTTTCCACCATCGATGATGGATTAATAATGTCTTTTACCTGATTCAATTCTTCTTTGGTATAAAAATGGAGAGCCAAACCCAGTGATTCGGCCAGGGCAAGCAATCCAGGCTCATCGGCTTTTAAGTTTATACTGGCCAGGCCGCATAGACTTGCAGCGGATAAATGAAATTGGGCAAGCACGGTTTCAAGAAGATGCTTCATCTCCTCCATAGGGGTGTTGCGGTTACATCCCATGCCGGCAATCAACGTGGGTGGCCGTAATACAAGGATTTCCGGCGGCAAATCGACCGTCACATCGTCGATGAATACACGTGGTATGCTGTCCTCACCCCTGCTTTTTTGCAGTCCCCCGGATTGCTGAGCGGAGATCTCATCCGACCAGGGAATCGCGTCAATTGAATCTTGCATAAAACCGAAAGGGTCATGCATACTAATGGGTTCACCTCTAAGCAATGCCATATTCACGGTTTTTATGACCTGCGCATTTTCAATAAAAAGCTGTTTTTCCATAGCGAGAACGTCGATGGCGGCGACCTGGTTCACATCCGTTGCCGTTGTGATGACCGGATTGGCAGCGATGCAATCAGCGATCCGAATCGCCAGGGCATTGGCACCCCCGATGTGGCCGGATAGTAGACTGACAGCATGATGACCGCCATCGTCCACCACAACGACCGCCGGGTCTTCCATTTTACCCTGGATCAGTGGTGCGATCATCCGAACCACAATACCCGTAGCCATAATAAACACATGACCGTCATATTGACGGAATTGTTCGGATAAGGTATCAGCCAATGCCCCAAACGTATTTGCTTGAATCCTTTTTGTAGAAAGTTTGTCTGATAGAAAAATGTCTACATCCACCAATTTCTCAGCGATAGTTTTCGCTAAATCAACGCCGTTCGGGGTGATTGCCCAGACAGCATAACTCTTTTTAGAATGAACCATATGTGTTTTAGTTTTTAAATATGTTCTAAAATAAAATATTAGGCTAGAGTTAACAGTGAAAAGTGACTAAAGTGAACTAAAGTGTCTAAAGTTGCGGTGCGCCTGCGGCGGATCTTTTTCTAGTATAAGACTGAGCAAAGCGACGCATTAACTTTAGATCACTTCAAAATTTAGATCACTTGTAACCTTCCTTTAATGCCGATGTCCATGACTGAAATCTTTGTCATAGAGCTTCGATTTGTGCTT
>JASFPE010000264.1:0-8144 GCA_050116155.1 Desulfobacterales bacterium | reverse complement strand
CCTCTACCCCTATCCTTTGCTCTTTATTATCCTTGAACGAATCAGCTAACGTTAATATCACTTCTCGGCCTTTTGGTTTGATTCTCACACTTCCTGAATCAAAAAGAATCTTATCTACAAAAGTTACCTTTAATTTACCCTCGATCTCCTCTATCTTTATGTTCTTTTGAGCAATTTGCTCCTTAAGACTAGTTTCTATTTCTTTGCGGGTTGACTCTAATTCTGAAATTTCTTCATCTTTCTGCTGAACAACCGATCTTTCTTTCTCTAATTCACCCTCTAAACTCTCAATTTTACTTAGATGGCGATTGTTTTCGCTCACTAATTCGGAGACCTGCTCACGAAGATCTGCTACTGTTTTATTTTCTTGCAGCAATTGCTCCTGGGTTTGATTAAGATCAGTTTCGAGCTCCACATACTTACTTTTCGAAACGCACGCTGAAAGCAAAACAAAGGGCAAACACAAAGCAATGAATAACATTTTATTGAACATAAGTTTCCTCCTTTCGAATACAAATTTATAATAAAGCTTAATTTGCACTCAATTCCGAATTGAAATACTGACACCCGACACCTGAAACCTGGTTTTACTAGGAACCTGAATGAGTCTGTGAATACCTACTTCTTGCGCATCCAACGAACACTGTTAGACCGGCACTCCGGGCAGATTCGCTCCCAGTGCACACTGAAAACACCATCCCAGCTGTGTCCGCAGAGCATGCATATAAACGCTGCAGCTTGCTGCTCGTCGGCAGGTTTCGGATTGCGTGGGCGAGGCACACGGGCTTTCGCCAGGATGCTTCGGGTGAACTCTAATTCTTCTTCGGTTACGGCCTGGCGCTTTTTCTCCGTGGCATGCATGATGGTCTGCCAGCGTGCACCTTCGGCGGCAGAGCACCATTCCAGCAACAGGCGGTCAGGGCGTATTTCAGATTTTTCCAGAGCATCCCAGAGCCCGTCCATGCGCCGCACCGTGCTTCGGTTGGCATCGATGTAGTGACAGTCGACGTAGTGACATCCGGAAACCAGGACCACCGATGCTCCCTTTTGAAAGCTATACCACACAAATTCCGGATTTACGCGACCCGAACACATCGTTCGAATTACCCGCGCATTGGGGGGATACGACATGCGGCTCACTCCGGCCGTATCCGCCCCGGCATATGAACACCAGTTGCAAGCAAAGGTAACGATCTTTTCCAGGGGGTCTTCTTCCAGGATGGCATCGATTTGGGCGTATATAGCCTGGTCCGAAAAATGCCGCATTTCAATGGCGCCGAATTGGCATTCGCCGGCACATGTACCGCATCCGGCACAGGCTGCCGTAATCACTTGAGGCACCTGCTTCTTTTGCCAGGTAATGGCGCCAAAAGGACACACCTTCGCACACAATCCACATTTGGTGCATGCATCTTCAAACACCACCGCCGTGATGGCTTCTACGGAAAAGCTATCTTTAGCCAGCAGAATTGAAGCACGCGAGCTGGCAGCGCCTGCCTGGGTAACACTTTCGCGTACATCTTTGGGGCTCTCGGCCGCACCGGCAATGAAGACGCCCTTGGTGGGGGTTTCCACCGGACGCAGCTTTGCATGCGCTTCTTTTAAAAATCCGTTCGGTGATTTGGCGATTGTGGCCATTTGACGGATTGTCTCCGTATCCGTCGCAGGGGTGGCGCCCACCGCCAGGACCAGCATGTCAAATTCCCGCTTCTCAAGCCGTTTTTCGATCGCATTTTCTACGGTTACCCAGAGATTACCGGTATCGGGATCTTCACCAACCTCCCCTGGCAAACCACGCACATAGCGCACGCCGTTTCCTCTGGTTCGCATCAGAAGTTCTTCAAAACCTTTGCCATATGCTCGCAGGTCAATATAAAAGACGGTAACTTCGGTGTCCGGGTAGTTATCCATCAGGTACTGGGCATCCTTGATCGTGTTCATACAGCAAATATTGGAGCAATACGGATTGCCGCGTTTCTGATCCTGAGTCCGCGAGCCGACGCATTGGATAAAGCCGATCCGTCGGGGTCTTTTTAAATCACCCGGTCGGCCCAGATGCCCCTCCAGGGGGCCGCCGGTGGAGATGAGGCGCTCGAATTCTAAGCTGGTGACCACATTTTCAAAACGCGTATACCCATATTCATCCAGCGCCTTGGGATCATATACATCCATGCCCGTGGCCACGATGATTGCCCCGATTTCAATGTCGAGGCATTCATCTTTTTGATCGAAATTGATACACTTCTTCTCGCAGGCTTCGATACACTTTCCACATGCTATCGGGTTTTCACCCAGACAATCATCGGCCGAAATCACATAGGCTGAGGGCACTGCCTGCGGAAAAGGTATATATATAGCCCGACGACTGCCCAGACCCATTTGGTATTCATCGGGTACGACGACCGGACAGACAGCCGCACACTCGCCGCAGGCGATACAGGATTCCACATCAACATAACGGTTTTTTTTGCGGATACGGGCTTTGAAATTACCGACATAGCCCGTTATATCTTCTAATTCTGAGTTGGTCAGAAGCTCAATGTTGGGATGTCGACCGACATCCATCATCTTGGGACCCAGAATTCAGATACTGCATTCAATATCCGGATAGACTTTGTCGAGCTGGGCCATAATCCCGCCGATAGACGGCTTTTTTTCGACCAGATAGACACGGTGCCCCGCATCTGCCAGATCCAGCGCTGCTTGCATCCCGGCCACCCCGCCGCCGATGACCAGGGCGGCCTCGGTAACCTCAATTTGCTCTTCATCCTGCGCGTAGAGCCATCTGCTGCGTGATACCGCCACTTTAACAATGTCTTTGGCTTTGCGTGTGGCCGCCTCTTGGTCTTCGGTCACCCATGAACAGTGTTCCCGGATATTGGCCATTTCTAGCAAGTACGGGTTGAGTCCCGCACCCTGGATGCATTGACGAAAAATCGGCTCATAGGAGGTGGGTGAACATGAAGCCACAACAATACGATTCAGCCGGTTCTCAAAAATTGCGCGTTGGATCTCCTGTTGCCCCGGATCAGAGCAGGTGTATTTATTGCGGACCGACACGACAACATCCGGCAGGCTCTCTGCGAATTCACGAACCGCCTCGGTATCCAAAAATCCTGCGATGTTTGACCCACAATCGCACACAAAAATCCCGATACGTAAATCGTCTTTTACCAAGATGCTCCTCCTCGTAATTATGGTTTCAGGTGTCAGGTGTCAGGTGTCAGTCATAAGGTCCAAAGGTTCTGGGTTCAGGGTTCAAGTCAAATGCATTAGGTTAAAGGTTGGAGGTTGGAGGCAACAAATTAAAAGATAAAGATTGATGGATTTCTGATCCCTGATCCCTGCGCCTTTCTTTCTTTGCCTCAATCCTCAGACCTCTAACCTAACGCTTTATATTTTTGTCTTAAACCCTATGCCCTATGCGCCATGCCCTTTGCCAGAGGTCTTTTGACTGCTGACACCTGACACCCGACACCTGAAACCTGGTTTTACCTGACACCCGACACCTGAAACCTGACACCTATTTTTCAATCCTCCTTATTCCGCTGCCATGAGTTAAAGTGCTGGCCGCGGACATACTCCTTGTCTTTCCAGGCCTTGCGATCGCGAACAGCTTGTTCGATTGCATCCTGAAATGCCTGTCTGAACTCATCCGAATCAAACTGTGCTTTACTAAAAAAATCAAACGCCTGAAACTCTTTGAATGCTTTGCGCTGAGTCTCCATGGTACCGTAACCGGTGACCATGATGACCCGCGTAAAGGAGAGCCGTTTCCGAATTTCGGCCAGCAATTGCATACCATCTTCATTATTGTCTTCGGTCTCGACCAGGCGTATATCTAAAATCACCAGATCCAGGTCTTTATTCTGATCTATATAGGCAAAAGCTGCCCCCATGGTGCCTGCTGTTTCTACCCGATGCCCTTCTCGCGCCAACAGGCCACTCAACATCTCGCGCCAATCGGCATAATCATCGACAATTAAGACTTTGCCTCGCATGTTTATCTCCCTTTCAAAGGTTCAGAGGTTCAAAGGTTCAGGGTTTAGGGTTTAAAGTTTAAGGTTTAAGGCGAAATATAAAAAACAAATCCCTTATGCGATGCACCTTATACCCTATACCTTATACCTTATACCCTCTGTATACCCTCTGTCATCTGTCCTCTGACTTCTGTCTTCTGACTCCTATTTCCTGCCACCAGAAGCAGGTAGCCTGACAATAAAAGTTGCGCCTTTATCATCCTCGCTGCGACATTCAATCGAGCCGCCCTGGCGTTCAATAAACGTCCGCAACCACCATAAACCAAATCCCAATCCATCTTCGCTTTGCTGGAACATGCTCCATAAATGTTCCCTTTGATCCGGGGCAATACCCCTGCCGGTGTCAGAGATCTCAACTACCACCCACATACCGGCATCATCTTCTTCCGTTCGGCTACTCACCTGCAGTAAGCGCTGCTCGCTGTCCTCCATGGCTTTGAGCGCATTGGTAATGAGTTCAAGAAAAATATCCACCAGCAACAAACTGCAGTTCACCAGCGGCAGATTCTTCTCGAAGTTTCGGTTGACTTCGATCTCTGCCGGTAAGTCGGCGTATTCCAGCGCCTCGTTCAACAGGTGGTTGGCGTCCAACTTCGCGGATGGACCGGAGTCTTTAAAAGGGCGAAAGAGGGCATCGCTGAGTTTGAGAACAAACCGGGCGTTGCGCTCGATGCGCCCCAGGTTAGCCTCGATCCATTCCCGTTCTAAGTCGGGCATCTCTATTTTAGCCAGAGATCGTAAAGTTTCCCTGGAACTTACCGGCACAATACCCATTAGATTATTGATACGATGCGCCAACGCTGTTGCAGCTTGCCCCATTACGGCCCATTTTTCGGCGGCCAGTCGCTTTTCATGTTCCGTCCGTAGCTTATAGTGTTGGCTGGCATTTTGAATGGCGATGACCGCCTCCTGAGCCAGTGCTTCCAGAAGTTCGACATCCTGCTGATCGAAGGCCGCCACCCGCGAGCTTTCCAAAAGCAAAACACCTAAAAATTCATCCGGTTCAGATGGATCTTCCTGGCCGTATTGCAACGGAACCGAAATACTTGAACGCATATCTTCAAAAAGGACAATGTTCAACGGATCCTGGCGAACATCAGGACTCAGGTAAGGCCGCCGGTTCTCGGCCACCCACCGGGCGATCCCCTGCCCTATCCGTGGCGTGTAATCCAGCTTCTCAGGCGTCCAACCATCTCCATAATGGGCTTTGAGAACCAGCTTTCCCGACTCCGGCTCCAATTGTCTGAGGGAGCCGTGTTCGGCACCGACCAGTTCCGCGGCCTTTTCCAATATCAAATTCAATACGTGGCCCAGTTCGAGGCTGGACGTCAGCGCCACATCAATAGTATGCAATGTGCGGAATTGGGCCGTCATCCGTGCCAGCCGTTCGTTTTGTTGAGCCACCGACGCCGTCATGTCCGCCAGCGATTGGAGCAAGGCCACGTCTCGATCCCTAAAGGTACGTCCCGCATTGCTATCATGGACAATCAACACCCCCCGCGCAGCATCTTGCCAGATCAGCGGCGCTGCCAGCAAGACCGAATCATCCGCAAGCATTTCGGAAACCGCCTGACGGGAATCGATTACCCGCCGCAGGAAAGCTTCATCCCAGGGGATCTCTTTCAGATTATGGGTCGCCAGCAACCGCACTCGATTATGATCCGGGTCGCACAGATAAAATCCACTGCCTTCTGCGCGACATTGATATGTGGCCTGGCGGACGACACCCTGGAGAAGATTCGGGTCCAGCATATCTGTCGGTGTTAAGTCCTGTCGCATCAGCTTTTTTTCTTAATTGTGAATTTCGTGCCTTTTATGGCAAAATTTTCTAGAACTCTTATTAGACTGTTTTCATCGTTTTGGAATAATGGAAAGCTGGAATAATGGAATATTGATTTTTAAAGGATGTTTCACATAATTTTTTCTACAATCAACTTTTTTCTATCAAACCATCACCGAATTATCTCAAAACCCATCTTTCCATTATTCCATTATTCCAACATTCCAATTGGGGCGAAGCCCCTAAATTCATAAATGGTTCGCAATAAGGGTTGTTAAATCTTGAATTTTAAAATCCAATGTATCTTCCAGCCCGGGATCAGACCGGGCACACCTGAAGTGGATCTGGCATTTCAGACAGGCCGTAACCAGTATCTGAGCACCGGTGCGGGCTGCTTGCTGCAATCGCTCAATTTGAATGTTTTTACTTGTGCGGCCGCAGGACGTCCACCCCGTTGTTCCGCAGCACAGACCGGCCTGACGCACCCTTTCCATTTCAATCAGTTCGAAACCTAATGCACTTAGCAAGGAGCGGGGTTCATCAAAGACACCTAAATATCGGCCCAACCGACAGGGGTCGTGATAAGTTACACGCATTGGATCTGGAGATCCTGCAACCAGGCTGCCATCTGTTAATGCGGGTGATAATAATTGGGAGAGGTGCACTACTTCCATGCCATGCTCTCCAATATACTTCGGGTACTCCCGGCCCAGCGTTAAGGCACATTCCGGACAGGTGGTTACGATTTTTTTTGCACCGGTGCTAAGGAGATGTTCCAGGTTCAATTTGGCCAGTGCGCGAAAAGTATCGAAATCACCCTGCCATAGCTGGTCATGGCCACAACACCGTTCTTGAGCCATAACCTGCGGTGCGATGCCAAGATGGTTCATAATTTTTACCGCCGCCCGGGCGATCTCGAGGCCCTCAAATTCCAGATTTCCGAACAACGCGTCATAAAATGGCAGGCAACCGGTAAAATATACGATCTCTGAGTCGTCTGAAACGTTTAAGTCTCGGGAAATCCATCCCAAGCGATCCTGGTTGAGATCCGAGTGGGCCATCATCTTGCCCCAGGTCTGAATAATCTCTCCATGAGTACATTCGCCGGATAGCCCCCGGGCTCTGGCCAGGGTGCGGAAATCACGAATAAATTCGGAGAAATAAACATCCGACGGACAGAGCAAGCTACAACGTTTGCAGGTCAGACAGGTCCAAAACAGGGGATCGTCCAGCACAGCCTCAGGCTTACCATCCATGGCCTTATTCACGAGCAGCCGTGGGCTGCTGAATGCCCGGCTCTCCCACTGGGTAATCGGACAAACAGCACTGCATTTGCCGCACTCTTGGCAATACCACACGCGATTCTTTTGGATTATGTCCTGCATGTCGATCATGAGCCTGTTTGACCACCGGCAACTTCCGCCACAAAAGATTCGACTTTTTCAAGCCAGGCGTCTGTCTCTCCAGGGACCATCTGCTCCATTTTAAGCCGTTTAGCGGAATATCCAAAGAGCTCTATCAAATGGCCGGCCACCCGCAGTATTTCCCCAACATAGCGATTGCCAAACCCGTAATGGCATTCATCCGGCCGACAGCCCGACAACAAAACGCCCGCTGCTCCCTGTTCAAAAGCTTTTAGAATAATTCCAGGACTCAGCCTCCCCAGGCACATGACACGAATCGGATAAACTGAGGGGGAATACTGCAAATGGCTTCGTCCAGCTATTTCAAGACCATAATAGGCGTCCCAATTACAGATAAACATAATAACTGTACCGATTGGTTTGGTCGCATCTTTTCTGCTCAGCGCCATTTTGATGATCGCACCCATCTGTTCATCGGTGGTGTAACCGGCGGTAATTGCGTTGGAAGGACAAAGCGCCGCACACGTTCCGCATCCAGAGCACATCGTTGGATCAATCCAGGAATGGCGCTTAAGTTCTTCACCAACAAGCTGGGGGGCACCGAATTCACAGGCTTCGACACATGTATTGCACGCCCGGCATCGGTTGGGATCGACCCAGGCGGCAATGGGTTCGGGGGGTGAGGATGCTCGCCCCAACCAGGCTGCTACCCTGCCTGCAGCAGCGGCACCTGTGGTTGTACTGTCGGAATTCGGGTCACAGTAAAATACCCCCGGCAGCCGGGTGTCAACCGTCATTGATTTATGGTTTATCATTACCTGTGATGACATATGATCGAAGGCGGACTGCATCAGCTGTGCCTCGCCGGCATCTTCGGGTGCCATTACCACTGCACCAGCTTGCCATGTTCTTGCGTCCTTTGATGCCATATAGTGAGCGTCGGTTCTCCAGATCCGCAAG
>JASFPE010000263.1:0-8186 GCA_050116155.1 Desulfobacterales bacterium | reverse complement strand
CCTTTTTGAGATGTTTTGTTAGCAATCAAAATAATTTAAGTTAGAGATATATTGAGAGCAGCACACTTCTTGAAAAAATTGTGCCATCATATAAAATGCCAAACGAGGCTTTCATATCTGTATCTTCTTGAAACCTTTCGCATGGTTTTCTTCACTAAAGTTAAAAGTTAAAATTGATTGATTTTTAAATGTAGCTGAACTCGAATTTCGATTTAGTTCAGAGTGAGTAGGAACTCAGGATGAGGTTTCGAATAAGAGAATTAGAATAGATGAAATCAAATAAGAGATTGCGCCTATGGAACCCCGCAATGTATAGGTAAACAACTTTGTATTACGCAATATATCTATCTGAAATCGGGATTATTGTCAAGAAAAGCTGAGTTAGGCAAAACCTTTGATATCATTTAGATATATAAAAAAATGCGAAATTACAGATATTTGGTGCCGTATTTTTTTATTTCATTAGTTTTGAAAGGTTTCATTTTACCGGGTAGTTTCATATCTCTTTTGGCAGTTTTTTGGCTTGTTTCAATTTTTCCAAAACAAATGGAAGATTCAGCTCTTTTAGAACCGCTTCTGTTTGGGCTCCTGTTTTTCGGTCCCACCCATGAAGGATATAATATTCCTCAAGCATGCCCTGCCATTCCTGCTGAGTGAATATACTGCCTTTGTATGCTCCGCTTTTTACTGGCTCTTCAAAAAATCTCTTGGGAGGATAGTCATCTTCTTTGCTAAAACCAGCATGCAGAGTATTGAAGGCTTTTTCGATGTTGTGAACCTTGCGACCCAATTCCATAAGGGCATCGCCAGAAAACGACATCCCTGTCGCGGCACTGAGAAGATCCGCATATTCCTCCGGGCCCAGGAAATTAAGATCAGACCATTTGGAAGTGAAATAACAGACACCAATGGTGTCCACTATTGATTTTAGAAGCTCGTAATAATAGACCACCCTGGGCTTTCCGCGATACGTCTCCTGTTCCCCGCCGTAAGGGGTTCCAAAAACTTCCATAGATTCTTCTGGGGAGATTTTCATCATTCCAGTCATTGTAGCTCCATTGAGATGCCCTCCTCCTCTTGGTGCCACTACAGTGCCCAAAGCCCAACCTTTATCAGCTCTTATAGCCTCTGCAAGGTCTTGGCCTTTTATGTGGGCAGCATATTTATCTGCCCCCTTTCCTATAGCATTGGCTGCACTATATGCTCCCTGGTTTAAGATTGCCCCAAAACCTTCTCCATACGCCATTTTTTCAATCAGCTGAATAACGGCTTCGTGGTCACCCCAGGTCAACTTCAATCCATCAGTATCTCGTTTATCAATTATACCTTTTTCGTAAAGCTCAAATGCTAGAGCAATGGCTCCGGAGGTATTATCGATGTCCATTCCATACTGTGAACATAAAGACTGAATTGCAAGCATGGCACGTGGATTGGTGATTCCCAGTTTGCCGGCGAAATCCCATATCAAATTTTGATGGAAACCTTCGACCAATAGTGGGGCATAATCTCCGTCCTTTATTTCGTAAAGGGTGATACACTGGTAAAAACACCCTAAACAGGACAGTTTACGAACCTTAAATGATTCCTGAAAAACCTGAGCAGATACACGTTCTAAATCACTTTCATCCATATGGTCGTCTTGGAAGTTTCTTACCGGAATGGTGCACGAAGTATTAGCTCGCGGGGCACTGCCACAGGTTCCGTATGCTTTGATTCTCTTTATCGTATCGGTAGATAGTATTTGAGCTTTTGTTTTATCGACGAAAGATAAAAATTTCTCCGGATCAGCGATCCGGATGGGCAGGTTACCCTGAACAACAAAGGCCTTTAAGTTTTTGCTGCCCATGATTGCAGCAAAGCCACACCGGCCTGCTGCGTGCGCCCTATCAACCATTATACAGCCAACCGGTGCCATTCTTTCACCCGCCGGTCCAATTGAAAGCACCCTTGCCCTTTTCCCATGGATCTTTCTAAGCTCACCCTCTGTTTCCCATGTAGTTTTGTCTTTTAAATGAGATGCATCTCGGATATGTGCCATTTTGTTTTGTATCAGAAGATAAACTGGAGTCGGGCTTTTGCCTTCAACAATGACGGCATCAAATCCGGCAAATTTCAATTCAGGAGCAAAATGGCCTCCGACATTGGATGAACCGATTCCTCCTGTCAATAAATTTTTACCCGAAATAGATAATCTTGCTGATCCCGGTGCGAGGGTGCCCGTCAGAGGGCCAGTTGCAAATATAAGTAAACTTTTCGGATCTAACGCAGGAGTGTCCGCATTAAGGGTTTGAAAGAGAAGACTCTGGCCTAATCCACGACCACCTAAAAATTCATCAACATAAGTGTCACTTTCTTCTATTTGAATAGTTCCTTGGGTAAGATTAATCTTAAGTATATGTCCCGCCCAGGCATAGTTGGTCATGTTAGTTCTCCTTCAGTAACAGTTTTGAAGCTGTTTCGAAATTGCATCTAGCGTTCCCGCCGTTGGCGGGACTGCGTTGCAATTCGGTTTAAATTGCTAATTTATCGCGGCAAGATGCCGCTCCCACTATTCATTGTGGAAAGCAGGTTGTAAAAAACAATCTGGTTACTAATAGAAATGGGAGTGGCTTCCAGCCAGGATATCTGTGTACTCAGCTTTTAAACCGAATCGATCCGCCTGCGGCTGACCCTTGAGCGCGATCTACAATTTTGAAACAGCTTCTATTATTTTCTTTTTCCAAGGTGAAATATCTACTATTCTAGTCAAACTCATAGATCTCATACTGCGTCTCCTGCCCCAGCAGCTGATCGATTTTATCCTGTATCTGTGCTCGCTCCTTGCTCTGAAGCCACAGATTCCAGTAATCAATCGATTGCCACTTGGAAACGACCAGGCTTTCACCGGGTTTATCCACCCGTTTCAATGTTTCACCGGTAATATATCCCGGCTGGCCCATCGTCAATCCCCTCAATTGATTGATCAGTACCCTCAAATCTTCCAGCTTGTCTTGCGGCACCTCTCTTTTTATATATACCCTGATCATTTCTCTTTCTCCTTAAATTTATTTCATTCCGCTTTTCTTCGCTGTGCTAAAATTTTTACCATCAGCGCACCGATGCCCATGGGGTGCATGTCTCCTGATTGTAATTGTCCTAAAGTATCTACAAAGGCTCTGGCAGAGGGTGACAGAACCTGGTCTTTGAGATAGGCAATATTTACATCAAGATACACCTTACCTCCTTTCAATGGCACGCTGATTAATTGACCTTCTTCAATTTCTGCTTTCACAGCCTCTTTGACTAAAATCGACACGCCCTCCCCGCGCATGACCAGTTGCTTGATAAATTCAGTATTACTGGTTTCCATTAATTCATTTGGGGAACAGTTTACTTCATCAAATAAATTTTCCACCAACTTGCGGGTACCGGACCCGTTTTCTTTCATAATGAACGGTTCTTCTGCCAGATCCTTGATCGAAATCGATCTTTTCTTGGCAAAGGGGTGATTGGTGGCGATAATTAATGCCATTTCTTCCTTGCTGAAAGGAATAAAACTAACCTCAGGATGATCAACGGGCCTTGCAATGACAGCCACTTCGATTTTTAAGTCAAGCAGGCTATATATCATATCCAACGAGCTGCCCTCGTTCAATTGGATTTTTATATTCGGATAATTTTCGTGAAAAGTAGAAATCATCAAGGGCATGAAATAACGGGCGTATGCCTTGGTGGTGCCAAGTGTGAGCACACCCAGTTTGAGCTCCCGCATATCGTCGATCACATTTATGATTTCTTTTTCGTATCGAAATATCTTATCCGCATATTTGTAAAGGGCTTTACCGCCTTCCGTCAGATATATCTTTCGCCCTCTTTTTTTGAATAATTTAATATTACAGAATTCTTCAAAAGCCTTGACCTGAAATGTCACCGCCGGCTGGGTGATAAAAAGCTCGTGGGCTGCCGCTGTATAATTCAATTTTTTCGCTGCATAATAAAAAATTCTGAGTTGATTGAAGTTTATCATGATTGGCTATTTAGTGTTTGGTGTTTTGTGTTTGGTGTTTGGTGTTTGGTGTTTGAATTTCCGCATTCCGCATTCCGAATTCCGAATTCGTAAGATCCTGAACCTTGAAACCAGAGCCCTGAACGTTGAATCCTAAATGATTTTTATATTTCAAATTCATTCATAAGGAACACTTATGGATAACATAAATTAAATTTGATTGACAGCTTTTTTTTAATCGTTCATAAAAATCTGAATAATATTCTGTTTTTATTTAATTTCAGATCGATATGCTCTTTCGGCGCGTGACGCTGAGTTACCTTTTCGCTTTCCAGATCCATTACGTATTCCTTTGACCTGCGGTTTTAACATTCTTTATCCGAGTCGCCAATGGCTCTTTCATATAGGCATTAACCCCCCAACCATAAGGAGGCTGAAAATGGCTAAAGACGCAGGAAGATTTCCAGATCCCCATGAGTTTAAGCTCCCGCCAGAACTCGAAGGCTGGGAGGAGATGTATCCTTCCCATTATCTGTTCTCTCAGGACCGTTCCGACTGGGAAAAAGCCCAATTCTGGTATCAGGATAAAATTCACGCCCCAGAACCCATGCCGCCGCTTGACTTGATCTTCCAGGAAGCCTGGCAAATTGCCCTTTCCCAGTATACCACCCGGGTATTCTGCATCCCGCCTGCCCAAGGAATCGCGCAAAGAATGGTGGGTCCTTACATGTATATTTGCGCCATACCGCCTCCGCCGGAGGAGATTATCGGAGAAAAGGCCGGATTATTCGAGAAGCGGGTTTTCTATGTATTCGAACACTATGATGAGCTCTGGGATAAATGGCTGTATAAATTCAGGTCGCTGGGCGAAGAAATGGCCGCGGTCAGTATTCCGCCAGAACTACCGAAATTTGTTGACGAAGCGGAGGTTTTACCGGCCCCCACAGGGTGCTATGTAAGCTATGATGTGATCGAATCGTTTGACACCCTGGTCAAACAGATGTTCAAAGGCTGGCAATACCATTTTGAAATGCTGAATCTGACCTACCTAGCCTACCTGATGTTCGCCGATGTCGCCCGCAAACTGTTTCCCGGAATCAGTGAAAGCGCCATTGGAAAAATGGTAGCCGGCGCCTATGTCTCCATGTTCCGTCCGGAAGAAGAGCTGTGTCGCCTTGCCCGTCTGGCCACATCCATGCGCGAGGTGTCAAACATTCTCAAATCCGGAACGTCTGCCGAACAGAAGATTGCCGAGCTTCAGAAACTGCCGGATGGGAAACAATGGCTGGAAGAATATGAAAAAGCCAAAGAACCGTGGTTCTATGTATCCTGCGGAAGCGGTTGGCTACATTATGAAGGCAGCTGGATAACTGATCCGGACATCCCCTTTGGTTACATCAAGGGCTATGTCGAACGGTTGGATAAAGGTGAAAAGATTGAACGGTCGCTGGATGACATCGACAAACAGCGCGACGAAGTCGTAACCGAATACCGCAAATTAATCAAAACCGATGAAGACCGCAAGTCCTTCGACGATGCTTACAACACCATCCGCACGATATATAGATATGCTGAAGATCACCTTTTCTGGGTAGAGCACTGGTTCCACACGATCTGGTTTCAAAAAATCAGAGATATCGGATCGCTGCTGGTAAATAACGGACTGCTCAATGAAGTCGATGACATATTCATGTTCAACCGCTACGAGATTCCGGAGCTTCTCACGGAACTGTCAACTGGCTGGGCGCTGGGCGTGGATATACCGATGAGAGGTCAATATTACAAGGACAAAGCAATAAAACGCAGAAAAATCCTGGATGCCGCTAAAGAGTGGAATGCAATTCCGGCCCTTGGCGTACCACCCGAAGAAGTTGCCGAGCCCTTTACCATCATGCTGTGGGGCATCACCACCGATAAAGTCAAAGAATGGCTCAAAGGCGTTGATGTCGCCGCGGCCGGGGATGTCTCTGAAATCAAGGGATTTGCTTCCTCTGCCGGTATTGTTGAAGGTCCGGCCCGAGTTTTGAAGTTACTCAAGGATATCGTCGCTCTGCAACCCGGCGAAATCCTGGTTTGTCCCTCGACCAACCCCTCCTGGGCACCTGTGTTTACAAATATCAAGGCAGCGGTAACGGATATCGGCGGATTGACCAGCCATGCAGCCATCGTTTGTCGAGAATACGGTGTGCCCTCCGTAACCGGCACCGGCGTGGCAACACAGGTTATCAAAACCGGAGATATTCTCAAGGTCGACGGCGATACCGGTGTGGTCACCATCGTTGAAAGAAAGGGATAGTCGTTTCTGAGGATTTTACTGGTAAATCCCAATCCTGAAAACTAGGAATGGCGTCTAAAGTGGTTCTGCCTCAGGCGGATTAATGAATCGCTCGTGCAACGCAGCACGACCACTGCGCGCGTTATGTTTTTTATATAAATAAGATCCGCCGGAGGCGAACCACAACTTTAGGCATTTTAGACATTTACAATACTAGTCACTTTCCATGCTTTCCCTTCCGCAACCCTCTCCCCTTTGGGAGGGTTTG
Organism: Desulfobacterales bacterium; assembly: GCA_050116155.1. Taxonomy (GTDB): domain Bacteria; phylum Desulfobacterota; class Desulfobacteria; order Desulfobacterales; family JAHEIW01. The sequence goes on along the minus strand of JASFPE010000263.1, from coordinate 1,658 downwards.
CAGGATAAGGAGTCAAAAGATGGACTATGTCCTGCATTTTGAAACGTTAGATAAAAGCTCTCTTCCAGTGGTGGGAGGGAAAAACGCCAGTCTGGGAGAAATGATTAAAGCCGGCATCAGGGTTCCACCCGGGTTTGCGGTAACTACAGACAGTTATTTGGATTTTGTAACCAGGGCAGAGATACTGGATGAGATTTACAAGACCCTCTCTGATCTTGATCCCAATGATGTAGCTTCTCTGGATAAGGCTGCTGATCAAGTTCAAGAATATATTCTAAACGCCCCCATTCCTGATGAAATACAAAACGCAATAAAGGATGAATATTCACAATTATGCCGCCTATGTCAGGTCGAAGCAATACCTGTAGCGGTTCGATCCAGTGCCACGGCAGAGGATCTTCCCACGGCCAGCTTTGCCGGCCAGCAGGACACCTATCTGTGGATCACCGGAGCCGACCAGGTAATCCAGAATGTTCGAAAGTGCTGGGCCAGTTTGTTCACCCCGCGGGCCATCGCCTATCGAATCAAAAACAATTTCGAACATGAAAAGGTACTCATCAGCGTGGGCGTTCAGAAAATGGTAAACTCCAGGGCAGCGGGCGTAATGTTCACCATTAACCCGACTGATGGAGACATTTCTAAAGTCGTCATTGAAGGTAGCTGGGGACTGGGTGAAACTGTTGTATCCGGATCCGTCAATCCCGATAAATTTGTCGTCGATAAGGTCATGATGGAAATCAACGAAAGATCCATTTCCACCAAACATATTGAGTGTGTATATGATGTTGACAAAGGCGAAGTGGTTAATGCCGATGTAGATGAAACCATGCAATGCGAATGCTGCATGGAAGACCAGGAAATAAAAGCCTTGGTTAAAATAGCCAAAGAAATAGAAGCACATTATGGTCGTGCGATGGATATTGAGTGGGCCATTGATAAGGATTTTTCATTTCCGGAAAACATGTTTATTGTGCAGGCCCGCCCGGAAACGGTGTGGAGCCAACGCAAAACAGAGTCAAAAATGGGAGGCAAAACCGGCCGCCAGCTATTGATGGAACAGGCCATGAAACGAATCAAAATACCGTGATAATATAAAATTTTTATAAAAAATTTTATTTAGAGAGGAGGACTTTATTATAATGAAAAGTATGAGGGATTTTGTTGCAAGAGGTGAAGAAACAGGTCTGTGTAAACGGATCACCGCTGAAGTCGACTGGAACCTGGAGCTGTCGCATATCGCCAAGCTCAACGAGGAACAGAGCGGTCCGGCACTTCTGTTTGAAAACGTAAAGGATTACAGCACACCGGTTATCACCAGCGTGTGCACCACAACCCAGAGGCTGGCCCTGATCATGGGCCTGCCCCTTGAATCCTCACTTGTGGATCTGTACGAAGAATGGGCAAAGTTGGGGGAAAATCTGACACCGCCCAAGATGGTGGAAGCATCGGGTGCACCCTGTAAGGAAAATATCTTGACCGGTGACGATATCGATCTTTTTAAATTCCCGGTGCCCCAATGGTATCCGCTTGACGGCGGACGTTATATCGGCACCGCCCATTTCATCATCAGCAAAGATCCTGAGACCGGCTGGATCAATCTGGGAACTTACCGCAGCCAGCTGTTTGAAAAAGACCAGATGGGCACCCAGTTCATCAAA
>JASFPE010000262.1:0-8232 GCA_050116155.1 Desulfobacterales bacterium | reverse complement strand
TCGAAGATCCCAAACAGAACTGATCTTTGATGCGTGCCCATCCGAAAAGAAATTATTAGTAGGATGCTAGCCTCCGCTCCGTATAGCGGAGGCCGTCCCGCTTCGTTTAGCGGGAGCCGTCTCGCTCAGCTTAGCGGGAGCCGTACAAGCCCGCTCGCCCTGCCTCACCCCCCCAGCCAGGCGTGCAAAACAAAGCGCGGGGCGGGCGGGTGCTTACAAAATGGAGTGATAGGCAAACGGGAGTGTACAAGGTGACCAACTACCCGTTTCCCCTCCCTTGAGAGACTTTATCAAAGTTCAAAAAATATTTAATTTATGTCTGTCATGCCGGACTTGATCCGGCATCCAGTAGCGAAATACTTTGAAAAACACTGGATAGCGCTAAAGCTTCACTACGTGCCCGGGTCAAGCCCGGAATGACAAAGACTGCAAATACATTGTCTTGCTAATTGGGACGCAGTCTGTGATGAGGGGGATTTTGGACAGCCTGTTCGCATCCAGGCCACATTCGTATAGCGCATGGCGCAGACAGCTAGATGTGAATAATATGATTTCAAACTTTACTTTAAAGCTATGCGCTTTGCCATATGCCCTTTGCCCTTTGCTTGCTCGTAAAGAGAATTTGAGCATATCACAATATGAGACATCCTAAAAAATATAATATAGGAGACCGAAAAATGACGGAAAAAATATCAAATTATACAGACTTGAGGGTTTTTCAGAATGCCATGGAAGCTGCCACGAAAATATTTGAATTGACCGGATCATTTCCTGCCGAAGAAAAATTTTCGATGACCGATCAAATGCGCGCATCATCCCGTTCGGTTTGCAGTAATTTATCCGGAGCGTGGCGCAGACGCAGGCATAAAGACGCTTTTGTGGCAAAACTGAATGATGCCGAAAGTCAGGCCAGTGAAACACAGGTATGGGTAGAATTTGCAAGAAGATGTAAATATCTGGAGGACGACGTCTGTGACGGGCTGCAGTCAGCCTATGACCTGATTTTGGGGCAACTCGTGAAAATGATCAATGAACCCTACAAATGGTTGATCAAAAAACCACCGGCTCCCCCGGCAGAAGAAGATTAAAGCAGTGGTTGAATAACGGCTGGCTTCGCAATCACAAAACCAGTAAAAACGAGATTTCAAATTCCCCATTGTTTTGACAATCAAGCAAAAATAAAATATGCTTCTTTTTCACGACGCTTCATTGGTTCGGGTGCTTTTCCCATAAATCACCAGACTCAAAAGGCCGAACCCGGTAAGTCCTGTTCAACAAACGGCAAACGAGGAGAATTTGATCCACAATTTAATACCCTGTAATATGCCAAGATGCCAGCCAATGCTTTAGAAAAAAACTCCGACGCTGTTGATCGCCACGCCGACGACAGCAAACTCTGTGTTGCCTGCCGCGAGCACATTCATGCGGAGGCAAAGCTGTGCCCCCACTGCCGATCGCCCCAGCAGCCGAATCCGTGGAAAAGGGTTGCCGATGGCCTCAAATGGATCGGCGGAATTGCGGCTGTGATTTCACTCATTATCGGAGTCACCCAGGTAAATAAAATTCTTACGAATTGGAAAGAAAAAAAGGGGGCCGTTGCCGAGCTTGTCGAAGCCACTAAAATTCGCCAAGCATCAAACGATCACGAAGGCGCCTGGAATTTAATTCAGGAAGCACTCGAACTGGATCCTGCCTCGGAAGCGGCACGCGATGTGCAGGTCCAGCTTGCCATGGAGTGGGTGCGCAAAACACGAATTTATTGGTGGATTGCTCCAGATGAGCGTAATGAAATACTGAAAAATATTGAAAGATTGCTGCCCTCACTGTACCGGGGGGCCGCCAACAAAAATACCACGCCGGCCGCCGATGCAATGGCTCACATTGGTTGGGCGGATTGGATCCGGCAAAGGGCCGAAATGCATCATCTCAATGTACGCCGGCAGTTTGAAAGAGCCCTGGAAATAGATCCGCAAAATATGTACGCCAATGTCATGATGGGCTATTGGCTGGTGAGTAAAAATAATCAAAAAAACCGACAAGAAAAAATCGACAAGGCCATGAAGCATTTTGACATCGCCCTCAAAAGCAACCGCGACAGGGATTATGTCCGCTACTGGCAATTCCAAACTCTGCTCATTGGCGACCGAGAGGGGGAAAAGCTGGCCCTCCAACTGGCAAATAATCTCCGAAAAAATCAGGAAGATTTGAACTGGTCGGCCTGCAGAGAAATGCTGGACTTTTACAGAAGGTTATGGTCATGGCAAGAAAACCCGCATACTGAAAAAACCCTGAAATTTTTTCTTTCGTCATTGCCTCCGGCAGAACTGCTGGCAACCTACCTCTGGCTGAACCGGAAAGTCGACTATGAAAAAAACATCAGGGTGCTGGCAAGTTATAATATATTCATCCATAAATCTATCATCGCACGGCTTACGGAAGAAAGCGGTGATTATGCCAAAGCCCTGTCACTTTACCAGGCGCTAATATCCGATCTGGGTAAGATGGAGTTGCATAAAATCAGCGAGTCGGGTGCCAAACAACAGTTCATGCGGGCGATCGAACGCGTTTCTCAAAAGATGAATTAACGGATAACCCAAAATTGTGCCTCATAGTACTTATACATTTTTCTTTAAACGCTATGCCCTGTAAATTAATCCATATGCCTTGAACCCTGGACCTTGAACCTGTTAAATCCGAAAACCCGGCACAAGAATCCCAACGCTTAAAGTCTTTAAACTTATTTTACCAATCAACTAATCAACCAATTAACAATTTGACGCCTATGGAAACATGCCATGCGAAAAATAATCATGATTCTAACGACTTTGCTGATGCTGGTCCCCGTGGGGCCATCACAGGCACCTGTCTGCTTTGCGGAGGTTTCTCCGAGCGATGATGCCTATCATTACGGCGATTTTCGAGATGGAAGCCACGACGCTAATTATATTGAATGGTGGTATTTCAACCTTTTCGACCATACCTCTGACATCCAGATCATCTTTTATTATTCCATTATAAATCCGGACAACATTCTGGATTTCGGCATCACCGGTGTGGGCGCCACCGTGTTTACATCCGAAGGTATTATCAGTGAAATGGATACGTTTTCCACGGACCTGTTTTATGCGTCCGAAGATAAGCCCCTTGTGGAGATCGGTGACGGCAATATCAATTCTGTCAAGGTCATCGACAATCATACCTATCACATCGTCGGTTGCATCGCCGATGGCCGCATAAAATGGGATCTGATGTATGCGCCGCAGATCGATCCCTGGTTTGCCGCCGAACGCAAAAAAGTCGGGCGCCATGACTGGGAACAGATGAGCTGGCTGGTTTACATGCCGGGCGCTTATGTCACGGGGAATGTGGTTATCGATGGTGAAACGCGACGTGTGGACCATGCTCCTGGATACCACGATCACAATTGGGGCGAATGGATTCCTTACAATGTATTGTGGAATTGGGTCCAGTATTTCGAGCCGGGAGTCGCTCTGGAAGTTGGTGATTTTAGGTTTAAGCCGGTGGGAGTGGTGAGCATAGAAGCTGCCGGCCAAAGAACGGTTTTTGAAAAAGACGAGTATGCTTTGTTTCACACCCGCTGGATGTTTGATTCGGAAAACCGCAAGAGGTTTCCCGTGGTCACCTGGCTGCTGGCCGAAAATGAAAAAAAGCGGCTGATCGTCAGGATACAAACCCTGACAACGGAGTCGCTGATGGCCCCATTGAAAATACCGCTGTTCCTGCCGGATGTGCTTCTCTATGAACAAACCGCATCCTACTTCGGGCGGCTCTGGGACAAAAACCACCAGGGGGTCTGGGAGTTGTCGGCCGGATTTGAGGGCAATGGTTTCAAGGAATATTCGGTTCGAATATGGGACGACTGAAATTATGCAGCCCCAACAAATCCTGAAAAAATATTTTGGATACGATAGCTTCCGTGAACATCAGCTCGAGGTCATCCAGAAAATAATTGACGGAAAAGATGTTTTTGTGCTGATGCCCACGGGTGTCGGCAAATCCATCTGCTTTCAGATACCTTCCATCATTCGCCGTGGTGTGGGGCTTGTCATTTCCCCGTTGATTGCCTTAATGCAGGACCAGGTTGAAGCGTTGCGTCAAAATGGTGTCTGCGCAGAATTCCTCAATTCCAGCCAGTCCCGGGAAGAAGCACAGCTTGTAGAAAAACGCGTCATTTCCGCTGAAACCGATATCCTCTATGTCGCACCTGAACGGCTGCTGAGCGAAAGCTTTCAGCGATTTCTGCGCAAGTTTCCCATCGCGCTTTTTGCCATCGATGAAGCCCACTGTGTATCCCAATGGGGCCATGATTTCAGGCCGGAATATCTCAAAATTTCTGAAGTAACCGACCATTTTCCGGATGTTCCGCGAATTGCCCTGACGGCCACCGCCGACGCGGTCACGCGCCGGGACATTTTTGAAAAGCTCAACTTGACGCAGGCAGCGCAGTTTGTCTCCAGCTTTGATCGGGCCAATATCCGTTACCGCGTTTTATTGAAAAGCAAAGACAAACAGCAATTGCATAATTTCATTCACAACGAGCACCCCGGCGAGTCGGGAATCGTTTATGTCAGAACGCGAAATCGCGCCGATCAGATAGCATACTGGCTGCAGAACCAGGGAATAGCAGCCCTTTCCTATCACGCCGGGTTGGACTCGCCCACGAGAACACAGCGTCAACGGCGATTTCTTCAGGATGACGATCTCATCGTCGTTGCCACCATTGCCTTCGGCATGGGCATCGACAAGCCTGACGTGCGCTTTGTCGCCCACCTGGATTTGCCGGCCAGCATGGAGGCCTATTACCAGGAGACCGGACGCGCCGGCCGGGATGGGCAGCCGGCGGATGCGTGGATGCTTTACTCCCTGTCCGACGTGGTGGCCATGCGCAGGCTCCTGGATCAATCCGAAGGTGACGAGGAATTCAAGCGGATTCAACGACAAAAGCTGGAGGCCTTGCTGGGATACTGTGAGGCCGTCGAGTGCCGCCGTGAAGCACTGCTGGGGTATTTCGGGGAGAAGTATCCGGCACCGTGTCTAAATTGTGACAACTGCAGCCAGACTGTGGCGGCCTGGGATGGAACGGTTGCCGCTCAAAAGGCCCTTTCCTGTGTGTATCGGACCGGCCAGCGCTTTGGCGCCGCCCACCTGACCGATATACTGGTCGGAGACACCAACGAGCGAATCTTGCGCCTTCAGCACCACAGGATAAAAACGTTCGGCGCCGGCAAGGAGCTGTCCAAAACCGAATGGCGCTCGGTGTATCGCCAGCTGCTGGCCGCCGGTCTGCTGAGCGTCAATATCGGGAAGATCTCAGGATATCATCTAACCGAAAAAAGCTGGCAGGTTCTCAAAGGAGAAATGCAAGTCCGGTTTCGCCAAGATACCCGGCCGGTCAAAAAGGCAAAGATCAAAAAAATATCTTCAAAACAACCGCCCGAGCCGCTGGATGAGACCAGCCGCTTGCTTTTCGAAAAGCTTCGCCATTTGAGGCTCGATATTTCCAAAAAACGCGGAGTCCCGCCATTTGTCATTTTCCACGACAGCACCCTGACATCCATGGCAACACTGAGACCGAAGAGCCACGAGGAGCTCCTGCAGATCACCGGAATTGGCGAGCGCAAAGCCGAACAGTTCGGAGATGCTTTTCTAAAAGCAATAAATAGTTAAATAAAATACCTTGTTTACTTCATATTATTAGGGAGAACCGCCGGGTTCTCCCCGTCGTCTTTTGTTCGATCAATCCTTGCCCCGCAGACTATTCGGTGGTCAGGTACAGCCTGAATCTGTCATCTTTATACATCTCGTAGCCGTAAACCAGCACATACCAGATCCCCGGAATCGGAGAGTCGATGACGGCGCGTTCCGGCGCATTAAACGTAGCGCCATCGAGCGACACAAGTTTTCCACCTGGAGAAAATATGTACATGTCAATGTCACTGGTTGGAAATCGTCGCCAATCCCTGAACCATTGAAGGTCAAAGGTCGCCTTTGTCACATCTGTTGGAATTTCAACCGGAATCTGGAATACGTCATTCATTTGGATAGTCTGGGTGGCAATCGGTTGCGTGAGCGGTTCTTCGAAGCCCTCCCGGGTGACCCGGATCTTGAAAGATACGGGGCACTCGTTGCTGATACCCCCCAACAGGGTGACCTTCATCAGCCCCGGCTCCATGGGCCGGTCAGCCAACGGTTCTGAAACCAGGGCACTGGTGAGCGTCCAGGGGCCATCCTCGACGGTGATGGTGAATGCGTCGCCATCCCCGGGGAACCACCAGCGTTCTCGTAAGGGGCGGGGGGTCTCCGAGCGCTGGGCGCTCTGCATGTTGATCTCCAGCATATTTGTCATAATCGCATCGGCAGAGTTGTCCGGAATATCGATATCGAAGACCTCAACGGTCACCAGGCTCGTTAAGAGGTTGACCTGGAAGACAAAGTCGGCCTTCTCACTGGCTCCCAGCGTAATGGTGCCACTCTCGAAGATATCGGTGCTGCCCTTGAGGGGCCAGGGAAGGATATTGGGCATTAGACGGCCGGTGAATTCGAAGACGGGGAATTCCCAGTTTCCGTCTTTGAGCAAGTTCAGCGAAGCGGACACATCCAGGGTTCCCCAGCCTTGATCATTGATGCTCTGCCAGGCCGGCCCGACTTCATTTTTATTTGCTCCGCCCATGAGCACCCGCCGCAGTATAGCAGGACTGGTTTCTTTACCCGTGATGTTTTCCCAGTAGGCGTTGAGCAGCGCTGCGCCGCCGGATACGGTGGCAGCTGCGGGCGAGGTGCCAAGCTCCCAGGAAAACGTGTTGTCCGGCCACGAATGGAAGCTCCATGTGGCCAGCGCGCTGATATCCGGTCCGGCGCGACCGCCGCTTAAGGGCCCCCGGCTGGAAAAATTGACCACGCGGGTTTCATCACTGGGCCGCATGACCGATCCTTGTCCCGGTATGCTATAAAGGAGGAGTCCGATGTATTCATAATAAAACCGCGATGAATTGGCATAGTCCAACCCGCCCACCGCGATCGTATTGAAACCCGTGGCCGGTGAGCCCACCGTATTGGGCAATGGACCCGAGTTGCCGGCCGAGGCCACCACCAGAATTTTTACTTTCCACAGTTCCAGAACAAACCTGTCAAAAGCATCACGGCCGTCGAAGACCGTCGGGCCGCCCAGGCTCATGTTAACGATGTCGATATCCAGCTCACCGCTCTTCTTTAAAGTCAGAACATGATCCAGCCCATCCAGGATCACTGAAGTCGGTGTGTCCTCTTCGTCATACCTGAAGACCTTGACCGGATACAGTCTGGCCTTTGGGGCCTGGCCCAAGATCGGGATAAATCCTTTGTCTGAAGGCCAGTAAGTGGAAAAAGCCTGGTAGAGAGGATGTCCCTTTCCGTCCGAGAAGTCAAGCATGCAGGAAGATGCGATCACGCTGCCCATATGTGTGCCGTGGAAGTGATTAATTGGATCCGTGGCAGCATAACCGTCGTCGGTGGCGTTGTAGCCATCAGGGAAGCCTTCGGCACCGATGACTGCATGGCCGAGGCAAAGATTCGGCACGACGCCCGTATCCACCACAGCCACGATGGTGCCGTTGCCCATCCCGGTTTCATCCCAGACTTTCAGCGCACCCGTGTGCAGATAGCTGCCGTAACAGCGGGGCAGATCCTCCGGGTCTATTGTCTCCGGATCCACGGGCTTAACATCCAAATCTTCTATCGGAAAGAAACTGAGGGGGCTATCATCATTTCCGGAAAAAGGTCTGTCGTGCAATTTCATCGTGCGATCTTTCTCGACCCTGGTCACCCCCGGATAACCGGCAACAGCGCTGAGCTGATCAGCGGGGATGGCCGCCGCCACAGCCGGCACGTTGCGGTATTGAAACTTGATGATCCCACCAAGCGACTTGATGTGCGCAACCAGCGCATCGGTCGTATCTTCTGCTTGCAGGATAACGTGCACGTGTCCTCCATCCTCCTGTGCACCAAAGCCGAACGGCACCCGCAGGCCGACAATTACAATTGCCAGAATTGCAATACACGCAGTTCTTTTCATTTTGATTTTGCTCCTTTCCGCCAGGACATCCAGTTTTCCATCTGCAATCAAGCCGGCATCATATCGACAAAACTTTTCCTCTCAGGATGTCCTTTTGAAATCAAACAACCTCCATTTATCGACAATATTATAGAGTTTTTGCCAAATTAACATATTCACCA
>JASFPE010000261.1:0-8279 GCA_050116155.1 Desulfobacterales bacterium | reverse complement strand
AGAAATCGTACTGGAGGATGAGGAGGAAGCCGACGAGCGACAGAATGCGGCCTGGAATTTGGAATACCACAGCTTTATTAAAGATCGCGCTGACTTTGAAGCGTTTCCATGGGATGTACTGGCCGAGCTTAATTACGATAAATTTGAAGACGTCAAACAATATCTCCCCGACGGCATGAAAGTGATAGCCGTATCCGGCAAAATATTTACTTTGACATGGATGCTCATGGGATTTAATCACTTTGCCCTTTCTCTGACTGATGACAGATCACTGGTTGCCGATGTTTTCAATAAAGTCGCCGAAATCCAGTACCAGTCTCTTACGAAAGTACTTTCCATGGATCATATTGGAGCGGTCTGGACCGTCGATGATATTGCCATGGGAAACGGCCCGATGATCATGCCTGAAATCTTCCGTGAGTTATTATTTCCCCCTTATAAAAAGATGGCCCGGATGTGTCATGAAAGTCAGCGCATTTTTGGTATGCATACCGACGGCGATATTACCAAAATGATGGGAGACCTGATTGACATTGGAATTGATGTATTACATCCGATAGATCCGACCTGCATGGACATTCACAGAATGAAAAAAGATTTCGGGAATCGAATCTGTCTGGCCGGCAATGTTTCCAACGAAATGCTGCAGAATGCAGAACCGGCAGATATTGAGGCTCGCGTCAGGGAGCTTCTGCGGGATATTGCCCCCGGGGGAGGATACCTGCTGGCTGCCGGAAATTCGGTACCATCCTGGGCGAAGTTCGAAAACTACAAAGCCATGATCGATGCGGGACTCAAATACGGCCGCTATCCGATTCAAATTTGAAATATCGCATCTGAAAATTGAAAAAATTAGCGTAATTATTTGAAGGGTCGAGGGGTTTTAAATTCTGCGATAGTCGGTGCCGCATAACAGGATGTGCCCGAAAATGACAAAACGACGCATACTGCTGTATCGTCATTCCGGGGTTGACCCGGGCACATAGTGAGGCTTTAGCGCTATCCAGTTCTTTTCAGATTGTTGTGCTACTGGATGCCGGATCAAGTCCGGCATGACGGAAAAACTCACCAATCCCTGAATTACCTGGAATCACATAACGTTATTACTTTCTCTGTGAAGGAGGCCCAAATGTCTTTCCTACAGTTAGACCCACAGAATGGTTTGTATTATGAGCATCACTTGCCAGTAAATGATCAAAGCTGCACATTTGTTTACTTCAACGCCTTGACCAGTGACATTTCTACATGGGATTCCGTCATCAATCCCATCTTGCACAAAGCCGGTTACGGCACGCTGACTTACAATATGAGAGGGCAAACCGACAGTGTGTTTTCACCCGACGTAGAATTCAGCGAAAAACTGATTGTCGAAGACGCGCTGGGACTGCTTGCAGAAGTCAAGCCTGTCAGCCCCATCCTGGTTGGATTGTCCATCGGCGGCCTGTTCGCATGCCGTACCTGGCTGAAAGGAGCCGATGCAATCGGTCTGGCATTAATCAACACCTTGCGCCGGGAAGGACCCCGTTTGCAATGGATTTCCGATGCGCTGGTACGCGCCGCAGAGACCGGTGGATTAAATCTTTTTAGAGATTTATATTTACCTCTGTTGATGAACGACGATTGGCTGCGTGAAAATCGTTCCAGCTTCTTGAGTTCAAATCCTGACTATACGCCCCTGGAGCCCGACAGCGGTCACTTTAAATTACTTTCAGAGGCCGGCAGAAAATCTGATTGGAACTTGCCTTATGAGCAACTAACGATACCGACGCTGGTGATTACGGGACTGCAGGATCATGTGTTTTTCGAAAGAGATGTGGTTGATGCGCTTTTTGACAGACTTCCCAAGGGGAAACGAATCGACATGCCGGATGCCGGTCATTTGATCCCATCCGAACAGCCCGAGGCCTTGGCGGAAATTTTAATCTCTTTTGCAAAGGAGATTGTATAAAAGGGATCGACTTATTTGCGCTCGAGACATGGGCAGCGCATTTAGGAGAATCGCTAAAGATCTTCCTCCCAACCGGACCAAATGACATTTGGGATAAAAATTTCGGTAGCCGCAGGGAGCGTATCTTTGCTCACGCTGAAGGCATCGGTCTTGAGGAAACGGACCCGATGGGGTCCATCCAGAAATCTCTCCAGGACCATTTTGTCATCGTAATAGTGCATGGGAACCGCTATTTTCGGTTTAAGCTGCCCGACCACCTTCTTGGCACTTTCGGGACCCATCGTATACGACCCGCCAATCGGAAGAAGGACAACATCGATATGCCCGATGAGATCGAGTTGATCTTCATTAAACGGTTCTCCCAGATCACCGGTGTGGCAGATGCACAGACCGTCCACTTCGAATACAAAAGCCGATCCTTTAATATAATCATATGTGGCGCGCATATGGATGGGCACATTGTAGATCAAGACATCACGCACGAGGGTGTTGATCTCATTCCACTCAGCCCCCCATGACTTCAAACCTCTCAGAATGATTGGATCTCCTCTGGCCAGCGCGACATTGCTGTGATTCCTTGTTTCTTTTCCCACGGTCACAACATCGGGCCACACTTCCGGCATGGGGTATCCCATATTACGAAAAGGATCGGTGATGATTTTCGTCCCGGAGCTTGAGGTGATCTGAAAAAAAGCATGGCCGAACCATTTGATCTCCACGAATTTTGAAGCCGCAACAGGCCTGAACCAGGGTGCGGTCCCGCCAGCCACATTGGGATTGCGGCAGGCTGCCTGTGTCTCTGCAATCGAAACAAGCAGCCATATGCAGAGCAAAACGGCGACACATAAGATCATGTCGGTTTTCTTCATTGAAATGGTTCCTTTAATATACGCAAGGTAATGCTCACACATTTTCGCATCATAGATCGCCTTCGCGAACGACCTTGAGAACGTAGATCTCGGTTACCAGCGGCAAGGTATCCTTATTGACGGTGAAGGAGTTGGCACTCAAGAAACGTGACGGATAAGGACCGCCGGTAAAAAATTCCAAAGTACTTTGCCGATACCAGTAGTGCATCGGAAGCACGATCTTGGGTTTCAGTTGATCGATAATCTGTTTGGCCTCCTGAGGTCCCGCCGTGTAAGTCCCACCAATGGGCACCATCAGCACGTCGATATGGCCGATAAACTGCAGCTGGTCTTCGTTAAAGGGTTCACTGATATCTCCGGCGTGCAGGATGCACATGCCGTCCATCTCAAATACAAAAGCGGACCCCTTCAGGCTGCGTTCATATTCCATATAGCCTCTCTGATGGACAGGCACGTTATAGATCAGCACATCGCGAAAGGTCAGATGGATGTCGTTCCATTCAGAGGTTCCTTCTTTCAGGCCACGCAACACGATGGGATTTCCCTTGGCCAGCTCGACGTTGTTGTGGTTTCTGTGTTCTCTGCCGACGGTCACCACATGCGGCCAGACTTGGGGCATAGGATAACCCATGGGGCCGAAAGGATCGGTGATGATCTTGGTTCCGCTGGCGGAAGTTATCTGAAAAAAGGAATGGCCGAACCACGTGATCTCTGCGAATCCTGAAACGGATGCCGGAATAAAACGGCGATCACCTCCCTCGACAATATTTGGATTTCTGCAGGCCGCCTGAATTTCGCCGCTGAAGACAAACAGGCAGACTAAGAAGGTGACCGGCAGCATCCAAACGGCTGATTTTTTCTTCATATAAACCTCCCGTATCAATTGAAAGATGGAATAATGGAAATATTAAATAACAAATTATATAAATTCCGAGCTGCTAAATGAGTCCCCAACGCCGCCTGAAATACCATTCCGATGACAGAAAAGCCAAAACAACCACCATCACAAAAGGGGTGGCCCAAATTGGTAAATGCTTTTCTTCGATAAACTTTTTTTTTGCTTTGCGGGCATATTCTTGTATTTCGCTCAAGAGGTCGTCTGACGGCACCAGATATTTTCCTCCCGTGGAGGCAGCGATTTTTTTGAGCTGGTCATGATCAGGCGCAGCGTCCAGGCTCTCAAGAGGTCCAGCCACAACCATTGATTCCTCCAGGTTTCCGAAGGGTGTCTCGACCCGGACACGATAAATCCCTCCCTTACGGGGATGGAAAGAGACAAGGTACTCATCGGGCTGAACGGTGGATTTGAGCTTCGAGGCAATCCTGACACCTTCAGGGTTGAAGACCGAAAATGAGAGGGTCGCCTCGGAGCTACGGGACGAATCCTCTCCTGGGTATCGAATCCTGACATCGATCTCCTGGCCGGCAGCCACTGACATTTCCGGCAGGATTATCTGAACCGGATCGAGCCCCGGGTCTTTTGTAAGCCATCGGACCATGCGGTGCAGCAGTCTGAGATAAAACTGATTGCCTTTTCCGCTGGCGACCATTCCCATGTACCACTTCCAGGCATAATCGGAGAGTATGGCCACAACTCTCCCTTTTCTGTAGTCCGCAGCGGTCAGAATCGGCCAGGCAACGCCATCCGCACTTTCTAAAAGAACATCCGCAGACTCTTTGACCTCGATCAGGTTGAGGCCGTCCAACGGCGGCAGTTGTTGCCAAAATCGGAAAACGTCTTCGGCGTTTTTGCTTAAGTCATCTCCCACCCGCATCAAGGGATGTTCGGCGCCTGCCCGTGTCAGCCGCAGGCCAACAGGTGATTCTCTCCGATAAAATTCATGCTCAACAAATCGAAACGGCAAAATGTCTCCTATCGGAGACAGGCGATCTGTTCCCTCATTGTAGACATTGGGACCGCCAATCAGGGTGAAACCTCCCCCGCTTTCCACAAAACTGCGGATACTTTCGAGATAATCTGGATTCAAAAAAAGGGGGTAATTGAAATTGTCGAAAATAAGCAGATCAAAGGTTTTAAGCTCCTTTAGAAAAAGGGTTTCCACGGGAAATGGAATGAGGCTTTGCTCCTGCGGCGGAACGTTCAGGATATCCGATGGTGTCCTCAGGATGACAAAGGAGAGCAGATCGATGGAAGGATCGCTTTTCAGCGCAGACCGCATAAACCGGTAGTTCATGCTCGGGCTTCCCGAAACCATCAAAATTCGGATTTTGTCGCGCACCACGTTGATGGTGAGATTAACTTGATTGTTGCCAAAAATGCTCTCACCAACCTGCCGAGGAATCGAAATCGTCAGATCTCTGCGGCCAGCCTCATCCGGGACAAACGAAAGTGATGTGGTCAACTCAGCGGATTCGGTGTTCAGCTGCATGTCTTCGGCCGCCAGCACCTTTCCTGAATCCTGAAGCAAAATCGGCAGGGTCACCCCCGCATAACCATAACTTTTCACTGTGATGTCGATGACAACCTCCCGGCCCCTAAAGGCCAGTGCCGGGGCGCTGACTTCTGAGATCAGGATATCACGGTAGGTTTTGGGATTGCCCATGGCAACAGTCAGTGCGGAAAGTTGCTGACCCTGGCTGCTGTTCCACCGCAAGTTGCCGTCGCTGAAAAGGACGACGACGGAATTCTGCACACCAAGTGATTTCAATGCCTCAGTGATATCACCCTTGTTTCCGCCGGCCGTCAAATGGGCCAGATCGCCGGACTCCAGTGGTCTTAGCGAATCGGACAGCCCGTAAAGGCTGACGTCAAACTTATCGGCCAGTGATCTTAGCAGCGGGAGTTGGCCTTCCGTCAGCAGGGTTTTGACTTCATCCAGACGGGTTGCCGGGTCATCAACGCTGGATTGCCCCATACTGTCGGAGGTATCCACCACAATCGCGATGGCCGGTGACAGCTCATGCACCCGGGTTTCGATCAGAGAAGGATTGAGGGCAAAAGCGACCAACATAGCAATGGCTACCAGACGGAGTAACGAAAGGACAAGGGCGCGTTTGTTTCCCAACTTCGCCCGGCTCACGCGATACTGCACCCAGACCGCGGCCAAAGCGAGACCGAAGAGCAGCATAATCAAACCCACCGGAAAAACCGGGGCTAAGGTAATTGGGTTCAGGCTCATAAATTCTGACGTCTCCTGATGAAGGGATGATGGATCACGTCTTTTTTATAGTCTGAAGTCAAGCAGTAGACGACGATATTGACCCCCATCTTGAAGGCAGACTTCCTCTGAAGTTCACCCCCCGGAGCGCATTCGTGCAGCCAGCCCCCATATTTGTTGCGCGACCAGGCTCCGGAGAGGTCGTTCTGCGAATACATCACCGGCGTCCACGTATCGATGGTGATGCCCTCAAGATACGGTTTGACGATCTGACGGCCGCCAAAGCTACCTACGAGGTAAAAGCTCTGATAGACGGAATGGTCCGGCGGAAGTCTATTTAACTCGTATCTCGGCAGTATCTGTTTCATCTCCCGCCGAAAGGCCCGATCGAATCCGAATCCGTCAGCTCCCAGCGTATCTTCAGCAAACAGGAATCCTCCGCTGGTAAGGAAACGCCTCAAAATTTCCCGTTCCGCTTGCGTAAAAGGTTCGAACTCATATCGACCCGCCATATACAATAAGGGGCTGAAAAACAGATCCGAATCGGCCAGCTCGATGATGCGCCGTTGTTTGCTGGCATCAATACTTGTTCTCAGCTCAAGCTCTTCGACAAAGGCTTCAAGATACTGGGAATTTGGATCCCATTCCCCGCCCCGGTATTTGAGCTGGGTGAAGAAGAAATGGGGGAAGAACGAACCCGATGAAATCTTCGGCCAGGAGAGCGTCCATCCTCCTGCAAAAGCTGCCATCATAAGCAAAAAATTTCTTCTGGAAATCATGGGTTACCTTCTAAACCACGGCATAACGTTTGCCAAGATCATTTCAAACGCAAGAACAGTCAAGAGCAAACCCAGCAGCACAGGCCACAACTCGTTGCGTCCCCCGCGCTGGCCATTGAGACCGTCTGGCACATATTCCAACACTTTCAGATCGATTGCGCCAAACTTTTTTTTGAGCTCGCCATCTGAAATCTTTGTCAAATCCGATTCCGCAGCGGGTGTATTTACAGCCTGCCTCACCTCACCGGTGAGCGGGCGGAATTGATATATTCCGGGCCCTCCCCGGAATCCCTTTGTTTGAACCGGAGGCCCCGTCTCGCTGAAGCGTTCGCCAAACTGGATCCCGGTATCCACGGAGGTCTCCGCCATCCCGACGGCATCTTTAACCAATCCCTGCAAAAATGGGAGATAAGCTGCAGTCAGAGGAAAGTCGTTCCAGGCCAGATCGGCACTGGAAGCAAACAGAAAAATTCTGGATTTGCCCGCATCCGACGCCACCAATAAGGGGTCCTGATTTCCTAAAACGAGCAGCGATTTGGCAGTTCCCTCAACCCTGAAATACGTTTGAATCGATGCACGTTTCAGGTTGTCTGCCAACCCGTTCAAAAAGAAGGGCGTTTCAGCATTCGAAACTCCGGGGTGTATCGTTTCCGCGCTTTCAACCAGATCGGTCCGCACTTGAATTTGCCAAGGGGCGAGCGAGAACCGATTGTAAACCTCGGGAACAATTTGATCCCCCAGAAAAAAAAATACGGGTTTTCCCGTTTCCAGAAATGATGCCAGCCTGGAAAAATCCGGTCGTGCTACATTGAGCAAGAAAATGATGTCATAGAATCGCAGATCCACTCGGGCCATTTCACCTGCTGTGATCACACTCGTCCTAAACGGTGACCGCTCCGCTGCCCCCGAATTCAAAGCACTGAGCAAAAAGTAGCTTTCACTGGCTTTGAGAGACGTCCCGGGATCCCCATCAATGACCAGCGCGTTTACGCTATCAAATACCTTTATGGTAAAATATAATACATCATCGAGAGCAAGGCGATCGGGTGATAATTTGATCTCTCCATCCTGCCACCCGGCTTTCTCAACCAGGAGTTCGAAATACACCTGGCCCTCCTGACCGGGGTTCAACGCTATGGATTTCTGGTCGACTTTGCGGTCTCCGAGGTAGATTTCAACCAGCCGGGTGACAGCCTGATCAGAAAGATTTGAAACAATAGCCTCCAATCGGGTGGGAACGCCAGCCACCACCTCGTTTTCCGGTGAACGGACATCTTTGATACGAACATTCGAATCCCTGTCGGCAGCACCAACTCTCAAAAAAATAACGTCTGCCTCCGGGATGGTTCCCAGTCGGGTGAGGTCCAGCTCTTCCCAGTCGCTGCGAGCCATATCACTGAAAATAAAAATTTGCTTGGGTATCTTTAGGTTTTTCAGCAGTTCATAACCTGAACCTAAAGCAGATGCCGGGTTGCCCCGGCCAAAGGCCAGGGGTATCGTGTCGATGGCCTGCAGAGCCTCCTGAGGCTTCACCCACCCGGCACCCTGTCCGGCCTGAGAAACT
>JASFPE010000260.1:0-8309 GCA_050116155.1 Desulfobacterales bacterium | reverse complement strand
GGCCACCATGCCGGCAGCCAGGATGGATAGAACAAAAGGACACCCCCATTTGGTAACCAGCAGAGCGGAAGTGTAAGCACCTAAACCCATAAAGGCCGCATGCCCGAGGGAAAGGAGGCCCGTAAAGCCGACGAGAAGTTGCAGGCCTATGGCAGATATGAGGTTAATCAGGATGAGGCTGCCGATGAAGTAGTGATATTCGTTGGCTCCAATGCCGAACAGTGATCCGAGGAATATAATAGCCACAAGGATGAACAAAATGATAAACCAGGTGCGCATAAAGCGGGTGCGAAAGATCCGTTCATCTTCCCGGTAGCTGAAAACAGCTGTAGATGAAAAATATTTATTATAAAGCTCGGACAGCGGCATCACGCAGTGACCTCCTCTATCGCAACGGTTCCTTTAAAGGTCGAGATGCGCCCGTCTTCATAACGTATCTCAATGTCCAGATCATGCTCTTTCCTGGATTGATAAAGGTCTTCGATTAACTCATGATATCTCTCATTGACAAATTTACGCCTCACCTTTCTCGTGCGTGTTAATTCGCCGTCATCGGGGTGAAGCGGTTTAAGAAGTATGGCGAAACGCTTTATCCGGATATTTTCCGGAAATCGTCTGTTTATTTTTCCTATCTCCGCTTGCACGAGCTCATATACCTCACGTCTCTGAGACAGATCCTGGAAAGTAGTAAAGGAGATACCTCTTTTCTTGGCCCAATTCCCGACGTTTTCGAGATCGATGCTTACGATGGCCGTCACATAAGGCCTTTGCCCGCCGCAGACCATGGCCTCATTGATGTAAGCACTGAATTTTAATCGGGTCTCTAAATCTTGCGGAGCAAAACGCGTACCATCTTCCAGGGTCATAATATCTTTGGCGCGATCGAAGACATACAGGTGTCCATCCTCTCCGAAATAACCGGCATCACCGGTTCGCAGGAAACCATCACCTGTAAAGCCTTCCCGGGTGACTTTTTCATTTTTATAATAACCCAGATGGGTGTTTTTTCCGCGTACAAGAATCTCCCCGTCCTCGGATAGCTTAACCTCCACATCAGGGATGGGCACGCCCACCGTTTCAGGTCTGACGTCGTCTCCCCGGTGGGTGGTGGCAATTCCGCTGCACTCCGATTGACCGAAAACCTGCCGCAGATCGAGGCCCAGGGCTTTGAAATATTTAAATACCTCCGGCGAAATAGCGCCACCTCCGGTAATCGCTATTTTCACTCGCCCCAGACCGACCCTGTTTTTAAGCGGCCGCAAGACCAGAAAATTGAGAATACGGCACAATGATCGATACCATGGGCCGGGTTTTTCACCTGCCAGATCAGCCTCGGTGCATTTCAAGGCGGTCTGAATTGCCAGATTGTAGAAATAGCGCTTGAAGAAGTCCGCATTGTCCATGGCAGCCTGGATGGCGGAAATCATAAATTCCCAAACCACCGGCGTTGCTCCAAAGTATGCGGGTTGAAGTTCTAAAAGATCCTTGCGCAGGGTTTCGGTCTCTTCCGGAAAATTGTAATGGCTGCCCCCTCTCAAGAATCGGACAAAGTTAAATAGCTGCTCACCAATCCATGGAAGCGGAGCGGCAGAGAGCCTTTCTTCCCCCTTTTCCATTTTTGCGACTTTGCCATAACTATCGCATGCAAAAATAAGATTCTCATGGCTGAGAATAGAAAGTTTTGGCAAGGCGGTGGTTCCGGATGTGGTCAGCATGAGGGCCGCTTGGGAAGGATCGATTGTTTCGGCTTTTTCTTGCAGATAGTTTTCTTTACCAACCTCTTCTTTAGCTCCAATTTCGATTACGGTTTCAAACCGCTCCAGGAAGGGATGTTCTTCATAATAATGACTCATTCCCCGGGAGTCCCACACAATTACCTTTTTGATGTTATCCTTGATTTTGTCCCAGATGACGAGAATTTTATCCACCTGTTCCTGATCCCGCACAACCAAAAATTTGGCATCAGAATAGGTAATCAAATATTCCATCTCCTCGGCCAAACTGTCGGGGTACGCCCCGGTGGGCAATCCGCCGGCGGCAATGCACCCCATCTCGGCAATAATCCATTCCGGTTTGTTGTCGCCGATAATTGTCAGGTTGTTTCCTTCTTCGAAACCCAGGGATAGCAGGCCCAGGGCAAACCGCCGGACCTTGGCCTGAAACTCGCGCCATGTCATCGGTTTCCAGACACCATAGCGCTTCTCCCGCATGGCAACATCATCGGGCATCTCGGTTGCATTTTTCACAATGAGACCGATCAACGTGTTTTCTAACATATTATTCCTCTGCTTAACGATACGGCGCACAAATTACTTTATCTGGTTATCTAAGAAACCCAGGCAAAAATGAAACAACTGCCAAATTGATGTCACTGGATTCCCGCTTCCGCGGGAATGACAAAAAAGAGGCCGCTCGAAGCGCGTCATTCCCGCGAAAGCGGGAATCCAGAAATCAATTTGACTTGCCTGTTGTGGATAACCGGGTTACATTATTTCTTGCTTTGTCGGTCTAAAGCAGTAAATTCGAAAGCTGAAACAAATCCAAATCTCGAATGACAAAAATTCCAGACTAAGAAATCGTTTGCCTCTTTTATTTTTCCTTCTGCCTCCCCAGATAGGCCTCAATGACCTGGGGGTCTTTCTGGACATCGTCGGGGGAGCCTTCGGCTATTTTGTTCCCAAAGTTCAGCACACAAACACGCTCCGAAAGATCCATAACGGCCGCTAAATCATGTTCTATCCAGATGATGGTGACACCCAGATCGCGATGCACATCCATGATATAGCTGGCAATGTCCTCTTTTTCCTCTACAGCCATGCCCGACATGATCTCATCCAGCAGAAGCAATTTTGGTCTCATTGCCAGCGCTCTGGCCATGTCCACCCGTTTGCGAACCCCCAGCGGGAGTATTCCCACCGGAGAATAGCGAAAGCCGGAAAGGCCCATAAAATCAATAATTTCCTCTTCGATCTCTTCACGATGTTTCATTTCGTCGGCAACAATTTTAGGAAGTCTCAAAAAACTGCCAAGCAATGAAAACTTCATCAGAAAATGGCGGCCGAGTTTAATGTTGTCCAGGACTGTCATGCCATGGAAGAGCTCTACCTTCTGAAACGTGCGGGCGATTCCCAGGGTGGCAACCGCGTGAGGCTTTATTCTGTTCAATTCCTTGCCATCAAATGTGATGCGTCCCGAATCAGACCGGTAATGCATATTGATGCAATTAATCAGACTGGTCTTGCCGGCGCCATTGGGGCCTATAATTGAAAAGATGATACCTCTTTGTACGGACAGACTAATGTCGTTCAGAACCTGGACCCCACCGAAAGAAAGATGCAGATGATCTATATTTAACAAAATGTCCATGTTTGTACCCGTCAGAGCCATCGCTTCCGTCTCTTATAGCGTTTTGCGTCTTTATAACTCTTGCGTTCCTTTTCTCCGGATCCCAGGTAAAACTCCCGTACATCTTCGTTTGCCAAAAGTTCCCGAGCCTTACCGTCGAGGACAATGCGCCCGGTCTCAAAAACATAGCCGCGATTGCCGATGTTAAGAGCCGCATGGGCGTTTTGTTCGACCAGCATAATTGTGATTCCAGATTTATTGAGCTGCTTGATGATATCGAAGAGTTCTTCGGTGATCAGCGGAGCCAGACCCAGAGAAGGCTCATCTAAAAGCAGAATCCTAGGCCTGGTCATCAAAGCCATGCCAATGGCAAGCATCTGCTGTTCTCCGCCCGAAGCAAAGCCGGCTTTCCTGTTTTTTAAATGTCCGAGAACAGGGAAATATTCATAGACTTCTTCGATATTGGTCCTTACCCGTTTGTCCCAGCGGGAGAACGAAGCTGCTTTTAAATTTTCTTCAATGGTCAGGTACCAGAAGACCGGTCGATCTTCCATCACATAGGTGACGCCGTAGCGTTTCATGATATCGGTGCAATCGAGCCCTTTAATGGAAGTGCCTTCCATTTTGATATCACCCTCGATGATATCGCCGTCATAAAAATCGATCATCCCGGAAACGGCCCGCAGGAGGGAGGTCTTTCCGGCACCGTTGGCTCCGATAATAATCAGTATTTCGCCTTCCATCACCGCCAGGGAGACGCCATTTAAAACTGAGATTACGTCGTGGTACACGACTCGTAGATTTTCAACGGCAAGCATTCTTATACCCTCTCGATGCGGACAGTTCCAAAAAGGCCGTAAGGACGTATAAACAGCACGATGAGCAGCAGTAGATACGGGGCCACTTCCTTGAAGCCGACCAGGCCCAGAGGATCAATATAGGCGCCTGCAGCAGCCTCACAAATTCCAACCAGAATTCCGCCGACCAGAGCCCCCCCGATGCTGTCCATCCCGCCGATAAGTACAACGGGTATGGCTCGCAAACCGACGTATCCCATGCCCGCCTGCAAGGCCCCGAAATTGGAAATCATAATCCCTGCCACGGCGATGCACAGGGCACTGATTCCCCAAACGATTAACAAAATAAAGCGGGCATTGATGCCGAAGGCCATGGCCTTGGCCTGGTCCTCTGAAGTGGCGCGAATGGCCAATCCCCAGCGCGTGCGGAAGAGAAAGACAATCACCGTGCTAAAAATAATCAATGCTAGAATGCCGGCCCAGATCGGATCCGATAAAAACAGAAGCTCCCCGATTTCCAGCGTGATATCCGGCAGATCCAGAAAAAACGGATAGGCGTGTGATCCCCAGATAAGCTGAACGCTGGCCCTCAGGAGAAAGCCTAATCCTAAAGTTACGATGGTCATCGAAATTGGAGATTTTCCCAGGAGAGGTTTGATGGTAACGCGCTGCACCATGGCTCCCACCAGTCCCGCAGTTAGCAACCCCAGTGGAAAAGCAACAGCAAAGCGCAGAATGGGCCTGGCAATCAGGGTCGAAAGTTTCAGTCCGAAAAAGAAGAAGCAAAAAATGAAAAAACCGGCCGTAATTCCCAGCGGAAGGGCGATTCGCATGCGAAAATTTTTGTCGTGAAATAAAATAAAAGAGAAGAATACAAAGACCACCGCCCCCAATTGCAGGGCTTTGTACCAGGGAATTGTTTCATTAAAGAACAGCGTGTAAAATAGAAATGAACCGATGATCAGAAACTCGCCGATGGCAAAGTTGAAAGCCTCGGATGCCTTGAATATGATGACGATGCAGAGGCCTAAAAGCGCATAGACTAGTCCCACCAATATCCCATTGCCCAGGGTCTGAAGCAGATCAATCATGGCCACCTCATCCGAAATTTAACTTACAGGTCCCGCGTCCTCGATTAAGTAAAGCTATTATCAATTTTCACAACCGTTCAGCCTGATTTAGTAAGGTTCATTGTATAAAAGGATCCCACGCGGATGACCGTGTGGGATCCAAGTAGGCCAATCATTCCTTGTCCTTACCATTTTATTTCGTCGGTATTGATCCAATCGCTGATAGGATATACGCCCCCGGTGGGCACCATCTTGTCTCCCATCTTGACCATTTTGACCCGGCCTTTATAAATCCTCAGCATGGGTATGGTGTGAGATTTCCACGAAAACGTTTTACCGCCGAACATGCCGTTGAAGTCCCAGACCATATTGTCCAGAGCCTTTTTAACCCCCTCCCGGCTGAGTTCGTATTTGTTGTCCGCGTCCGTAAGGGCTTTCTGAATCAGAAGGGCATAGGTGAGTCCCTCATTGTAGAGAAACACATCCTTGATTCCCCCGGCCTGGAGGCCTTTTTCATATTCTTCCGGCCGGTATTTCTTGGCGAAATCGTGGGCAAGCTTAACCATAGGATTGTCCATGGGGGTTTCGGACCGTGGCACCGCATCCATGAAAGGCCGCGTAGAGACACCGACGTATCCGTCGTAAGCATCTTGCCCGGTAAAAATAGTAAATCTAAGGGTGGTGTAATGAGTCCCCATCAACTGAACCCCTTTGAGGATCTTTTTGGCGGTCTTGAAAAAGATCGCCGTATAGGCACCAGCACCCGAATAGCCATGGTAGACCACGTACTGTGCTTTGGCCTTGCGTAATTGCATGCATTCGTTGGTGGCATCGGTAGCCGTATACGGATACTCGATCTCGGCCACGACCTCAAAGCCCAGCTTCTTGGCATAGGCGATTCCCTCCGGCGTACCATCTTTGCCCCAGGCCGTGGGGCTGTAAACAAAGCCGACCCTTGGCTTGCCTTTGGCCTTGTGATTGTCTTTGATCCAACGCATGAGGACCTTTATCTGGTTACCATAAGTAGCCCCCAGGGAATAGTAGTAGGGGTATTTTGATGGTCCGCCTTGCTCGCCCCATATCTCGGTGGAATAGGAGCCTTCGATCCACGGAATTTTTTCTTCCACATTGACCTTTTCGATCAGCGGCTTTAGGCCTCCGGTGATATAGCCGGTGGCAATCAGGAGCTCATCTCGGCTGTGCTCGGCGGTGTACTTGTTGAAATTTGCGACTTCTACGGTGGGGTCGTAACGGAAGTCTTCCAGGTACCAGGTAATTTTTTTGCCGTTGACGCCGCCGCCTTCACCATTGACCCAATTCATACCGTCAATGTAGCCCCAGCCAAATTCCGGCAGGGAGCCGACGGGGCCGCTCATGGGAAACTGGGAAAGAACCTTTATTTCCTTGGCTGAAATAGAGCCATAGCCGAAAACCACCAGAATCAGGATTGCCAGTATAACGAAAAATGTTTTCCTTTTCATGTCTTCTCCTCCTCTTGGGATGTCAAAAGATGAACCGCTTTTGGGGGCGTTATGGGCTCCGTCGAAGGGCTAATTTTTGAGTCCCGTAATAATAGAAGAACCAAAAGGATCTTCCTTCCCTTCAATAGGCTTTGAGAAAATTTATAGCCCGAACTATTCTTTTTGAGTAAACGCCCCCCCGCCTTGGATAATGCCTTATGGAACAAAGATAGGCAGGGTTTCGGCCATAAGCCGAAAAGGCAAAAGCATGTTAGCGCTTTGAGCGTTGCGGTTGTTATCCCGCCGCGGCAGGATTTGAAAACAACCGATCAGGGCCCCGATCCGCTAATATTGCACCTCCTTTCAATCTTATTTATGGACTTGAAGATCAATCGCTTGAAGTTTCTCAGATTTTGACTCTCTATCAGCTAGTTTGACCATTTCAGCACTTACTTGATACTAAATACGAATTATATGTCAAGCTAAATAATGACGAAGATTCAAGAGTTGAATATCATATTGCAGCTTTACATTCTATAAGTAAGAGTGTTAAAAAATAGCTCGCTATCAAGCTGACGGGTTGGATTAATCGCATGCAAGAATCGCTCGTATCAATTGTAAGATATCAAAAACCTGTGGAATCTGTCCGCAGCGCCGTGGAACTGTCTCAGGGTCTGGATCATCTGCCTGCCAAATCCAGAGTATTCATCAAACCCAATATTGTGTTTTGGACCCGGGCCACGAACTTTCCAAAATACGGCGTCATAACGACATCGCGGGTCGTTGAAGACATGGTGGTCCTTCTCAAAGAACGCGGCATCGATGATATCACGATCGGCGAAGGCACGGTTTTAAGAAATCCCAAAGACACACAAACCCAGATGCATGCCTTTGAAACCCTGGGATACGGCAATCTCAAAAAAAGATTCGGCGTGAATCTTTTGAACATTTGGCAGCGACCATTTGAAAGCGTAAATTTGGGCGACGGGATAAAGCTTAACTTTAATATTGATATCTTAAATGCTGATTTTGTGGTCAACCTGCCGGTGTTGAAGACCCATTCCATGACGAAAGTCAGCCTCGGCATAAAAAATCTCAAAGGAATGATAGACATTCCTTCCCGTAAAAAATGCCATAACACCGACCCAATTAAAGACCTGAACTTTATGGTCGCAAAACTTGCAGACAGAATGCCCCCTATGCTTACGCTTCTGGACGGCATCTATACGGCCGAACGGGGCCCACATGTCGACGGAACCATGCATCGCAGTGATCTATTGATCGCATCAGCAGATGTTCTATCGGCGGATCTGGTTGGGGCCCGTGTGCTGGGATATGATCCCAAAGAGGTGCCGCATCTGGTTCACGCCGCAAATAACAGACAACGGCCTTTGGGTCTGTCTGATATTGAGGTGGTCGGCGAATCGATTGAATCGGTGGCAGCCCTTCATCAATATGATTTTCCCTATAATGAAGATCAAACACTGCCGCTGCCGATGGATAAGATGGGAATCAAAGGACTATCGTATTATAAATATGATCTCAGCCTCTGCACCTACTGTTCGGGAATCACAGGGATGATACTTTACGCTATTGCACGAGCCTGGAAGGGAGAGCCCTGGGATGATGTCGAGGTT
>JASFPE010000259.1:0-8309 GCA_050116155.1 Desulfobacterales bacterium | reverse complement strand
TCGGAGCTCCGAAAAGCGCCACAATGCCGTCACCGGTCATCTCATTGACGGTACCCTCATAATCATGCACCTTGTGAATAAGCAGCTCATAAATCTGGTCCACGATATCATAGGCTTCCTCAGGGCCTAATTCCTCAGACAGAGCGGTAAAACCCTTCATGTCGCAAAACATGACCGTGACCTGCTTGCGTTCACCCTCGATTTTCTGCTTTTGTGACAGGATTTTCTCAGTGAGGCCTTCCGGAAGATAACGTTGGATTTTGTCTATTTTCTCATCAAAGGAAAGCTCTTTTACGACAGGCTCTTGAGGAGCGGTCAAATTGTGGCCGCATTCACCACAGAATTTTTCGGTGCCTTCGATGTCTGAATCACATTCTGGACACTTCAGGGCCAGTTTTGTACCGCATTCAACGCAGAACTTCTTGCCGGGTTTGTTATCGAAAGCACACTGGGAACATTTCATTTTTGGTACCTATTGTTTGAAAGTATTAATCTCAGCAAGAAAAAAATTAGAGGATGAGAATCGCGTCAACGATGAGCAGGGATAGCAGAGAAATATCTATGAGAGCCGAATTCTGGTCGCATAAATAATTATTAAAAGTCATTGCAACTGTCAATAAATAACTAAATAACACTACAATGTAGTAATAAATGGAAGGTTGGAAAATCATAGAATCAAATAAGCAATTCTAAGCAATCAACTTCTCCAGCAGGCAGCCCAAGTGTTTGAGATCATGTAAAGCGCCCATGGGCAAAAAATAGTCCACATAGGGAAGCGCTGCGCTCATTCCCTGGCAGATCGGCTGATAATCCCGGGTCCCCGACAGGGGGTTCAGCCATATAATTTTACATGTCTCGCGCTTCAACTCAGCCATTTGCGCTTCGAGAACATCGACTTCACCCCGGTCCCACCCATCACTGAAGATCATCACGATGGATTTGCTCGAAAGCAGACTTCTGCCGTAAGTCTGATTAAAATGTCTGAGGCAATGACCAATGCGTGTGCCGCCACCCCAGTCCGCAACAACCTCAGGGAGTTTCTCTATGGCGGAAACAAAATCAGTTTCCTCGAATTGGCTGGTGCCCCGGGAAAGATCTGTTGAAAAAAAGAAGATTTCGGTGCGGTGATCGATGCGCATAAGGGCATGGATGAACTGCAGAATCATCAGGGTATAAATAGCCATGGAACCGCTGACATCGCAAAGAAAGATAATCCGGCGCTTTTTCAGTTTTTTCTTTTTAAAATCAAGCAGAATCAGTTCTCCGCCAAATTGCATATTTTTTCGCAATATTCTCCTGAGACTGATTTCCTTACCGCGCAGGGTATATTTATACCGCCGGCTGAGTCGATGGGTCAGTGATTGAAGCAATCTGGAGATGGATTCATATATAGCTTTGGATTGTGTAAAATGGGACTCCAGCGATTGGTCTTGCTCTGGAAGCGCATCGGGGCTGTAGCTCACGGTCCAATCCCGGGCAACCTCGGTTTGCGCGTCTCCCGGAATGCGGGCATCGGTTACGGTTTTTATCAGCGCGGAAACCGCATCCGGCTCTTCTTCTGCTTTACGGTTATCTCCAAATTGACCCATTAATTTGTTTCGAAAACCCGGCAGCCAGTAAGACTGAAACAGCTTATCAAATTTGGCGATATCTTCGCTGCGACATATAAAATTTGCCCGCAGCAGACCCTGAAACAAATCACGGTTTGAGATGTCAATCAGAGGCAAACCCTGAATGGCATCCAAAACAGCTGACAGGGAGACCGAAACATCGTTTTGACGCAGAACATCTGAAAACCGGACAATATTTTCGATCAACCCTTTGCCCGATGCGCGGGGTGTATTGGGGGTCTCATCCATCATGATGGTTGGAATAGGCGCTTAGAAGCTGAGTCCGTTTAGCGGGGTCCGACCAGATGCTCGACTGGAATTTTACAATATCCTCACGGTATTTGAGAATACAACCGAGGGTCTGTTCGACAGTGTCTTCATCCAGGACGTCGCGGTGTAATTTGAGAAGCGCTTCGGCCCAGTCGAGGGTTTCGGAAATACCCGGCTTTTTCAGAAGGTTTTCCTGACGGATGTTTTGCATAAAGATGGCAACCTGATGGGTCAGGGATTCTTGCAGATGGGGAATCCGCGTTTGAATAATCTTCATTTCCTTGTCCAGGTCGGGATAGTCGATCCAATGATAGAGGCAGCGCCGCTTGAGCGCATCATGGATGTCTCGGGTCCGATTGGACGTAATCACCACCATGGGCTTGTGGGTGGCTTTCAAAGTGCCGATTTCAGGGATGGATACCTGAAAATCCGAGAGCACCTCGAGCAGAAAGGCTTCGAATTCTTCATCGGCCCGATCCAACTCATCAATGAGTAAAACCGGTGTATTGCCCTGGGAGCTCTGGATGGCTTCCAGCAAGGGCCGCTTGATTAGATACGGTTCGCTGTATATCACCTGGCCAATTTCTTCGGGAGACATACCGCATTGCTCATCCATTTTGATGCGCAGCAATTGCTTGGGATAATTCCATTCGTACAGGGCTGAATTGGCGTCCAGACCCTCATAGCACTGAAGTCTGATCAGTTTTGCCCCGAGGATTTCGGCAAGCACGAGGGCGACTTCTGTTTTCCCCACACCCGGTTCGCCTTCTAAAAATATGGGTTTGTGGAGATGGTAGGAAAGATAGATGACCGTTGCCAGCGACTGATCCGAGATATAGCGATGTTCAGTAAGATGTCCCGCGATGGCTTCAATTGAAGAAAATTTACCCTCTTCGTCCATAATGAGTACTTATGCTTTTATTAGTCAAGCTGCTCTAGTTGCACCAGGTCGGAGAAATTTATTTCCAACATTTTTAAACTGGCCAATATCCGGACGATATTTCGATCAATGGCCGGAATCTCCGCTCCCAAAGCTTTCAACTCTTGAGCGGTTTGTTTGATTAACTGGATCTTGGAATCGATCTGGTGTAAGTCTATTTCTGTCATAATTACCTCTTTAAAGAACTGATGGGTGTTTTGATTTATTTATCTGGCAATCCACAATAAGCAAGCGAAGTTGAGTTCTGGATTCCCGCCTTCGCGGGAATGACAGGGTTGAGCGGCACATAAACTGTCATTCCCGCGAAGGCGGGAATCCAGTGAAATCAATTTGGCAATTGTTTCATTTTCACCTTAGCTTTTTAAATAACGAGCTTTATTTGTTTCTTAGATCTTTGAATCTCTTGGCCTTCACCTCATATCTGGGCAGCGTTTCGCAACCGCAAATTTCGATATCGTATCGCAGATTGGTTTTGAGTCTGAGCTGGTCGTTAAGCTCGGTTTCGATCAGCTGGCATTGGTCCTGAGCCTCTGGCAATACTTCGACCTTGAGCTGAATGCGTTCGGCATCGCCGACTTTATCTACGATGACTTCATACTCATCACCGAGCCCGTCAACGCCGCGAACAACCTCTTCAATCGCAGATGGGGCCAAAAGCACGCCCTTGACCTTGGTAATATCATCGGCCCGGCCGACGACGCCCCCTTCGATCAACCTGGATGTCCGGCCGCAGGAACACGGTTCGGCAGCCCACTCGATGACGTCTTTTGAGTCAAATCGCACACAGGGCTGGGCCAGCCGATCCAGGGCGGTGATAATCATTTTCCCGCGCCGTCCCGGCGCCTCGATAATCTCGCCGGTATCCACATCTTCGATTTCGACCAGGAAAAGGGCCTCATTCACATGCATACCACCGGGTTGATCCTGACACTCATAAGACCAGGCGCCGATCTCGGTGGCCCCGGCATGATCGTACACCTTTGCGCCCCAGGCTTCTTCCAAACGTCTTTTGGTGCTGGGAATGCTGGCGCCACATTCTCCAGCACACGTAATCTTATTGATGGTCAATTTTGAGGGATCGATTTCCATTTTCGAGCGCGCCGTCTCCGCCATGCCGAGAATGTACGTGGGTGTGCCCATCATGGCCGTGGCCTGCAATTCCTGAATTTTTAGAATACGCGCCTTGGTGTCCAGCACCCCTCCCGGTACAACCTCGCAACCGATCTTTTCAGCGGCGTAATGACCGGCCCAAAAGGCCACAAATATATTATAGCCGAAGGGAATGAACACGCGATCACTGGGACGGTAACCCTGGGCCCAGAGAATATAAGACCAGCACTCCATCCACCATTCCCAGTCCTGCCAGGTATCCGGCTGATAGACCGGCTGCCCGGTGGTCCCGCTGGTTTGGCGGAATACGGCGACGTCTTCCAGGGGTACGCAAAGCGCATCTCCATATGGAAACGGATCCTTTCGCTGAATATCGCGCATCATGGCCTTTTCCACCTTGGGCACCTGTCGAATATCTTCAAAGGATCGAACATCTTCCGGTCTTATCCCGGCCTGATCATACAATTGGCGGTGAAATTTTGAATGATCGTAGGTCCATTTAAAAATCTGTTTGAACTTATTAAGCTGCAGTCTGCGAATTTTTTCATGCGGAAGGGTTTCCAGCGCAGGATTCCAATATTTCGATTCTAAACTCATGGGAAAACCTTTCGTCTTTAGGTTATCGAAGGCGGTTAGTCCGTCATTTTTTATCTCATTTTTTTGGGGATATAGAAAGCAAATTCGTAAAAAAATCATTCGGAAAGGCTTCTAATCATATTTCGCCCAGGCCGGTGCCGCCTTGGGCTTGGGTTTTTTCCCGTAAAAAATATCATCCATCAGGTTAAACAGCCGTCTCGAAAGCCAATTGCGGGTAATCAATGATCTGATGATCCTGTGGGGAAACGTATTGGCATGGCTCCAGGGACACACATGCATACAAATATTGCAATCCGTGCCCACTTTACCCCAGTAATCAAAACATGTTTCCGCATTCAGCTTCCACCGCAGCGTGCCGTTGACTTCTTCTTTTTCATCCAGGGGAATCGAATTGGAGGGGCAGCAATTCGCGCATTTTTTGCAGATATTACAAAAATCTTGTGCACCGATATCCACCGGCTTATCCGGAACAAGGGCAAGATCCGTAGTGACTGCACCCAGCCTGACCCGCGGGCCAAAATCTTTGGTCATCAAATACCCAAGTCTGCCGACTTCTCCCAGTCCGGCATCCACTGCCAGGGGAACAAGAACGGCATCGTAATGTCGAAGGTGATTGGCGGTTGCCGAATATCCCAGGTTGGCGATATACGCCGCCAGTTGAGTGGCAATAAAGGCACCTTTGGCATAATTGCCCATGCTGGCGATGGTTGTGGCTGTATGGGGGGCTGTGCCAACCAGTTCAAAGCCCATTTCCGTTGCAAAAACAATCGCATATTGATGCCTGGCTTCGATTTCTTTACCCCAGTCTTCCCAGTTCTCGTGAAAAATCTCCCCCCGCATGGAATAAACCCAGAGCGGATTGATTTCGGCAATGCCGACAAGGTTTGCGCCTATATTTAAAGTATATCCCTTGATCCTCTGACTGGCTTCCTCAGGACTGATTTCAATTCGCTGTCCCTTGAATTCCGGGTGGGTAGATGGATAGTATTTCTCGGATGTAGATAGGTGCAACGGTATGGCTAATGACGCCAGGGTAGCCGCCACGTTAGGCCTGTCTTCGGGTTTGTCGATCGCACCGGGATGGCCCAAAGGGCCTCCCTTTTCTCTGCGTGCGGTGTCAAATTCCTCATTTTCCGGACGCATTGCATAATAAGTTTGATACTGTTCGGATCCCGGTTGCAGGGACCGGTTACGGGCAAACACGATATCCCTTTCATCGACTCTTTCCACATCTCCGACGATGGCCCCTTTAGTTCCCTGCAACGCCTTTTGATTGGCCGTGGTTTTTCTAATCAGCATAACAGTGACCGCTGCCCCGCCGATGAGAAAACAAATCAGGACACCAATACCAAGACTGCTTTTAAAAAATCCTCCAATCCACCAGCAAACAAACAACGCCAGTAAGCCCAGCATGCCAACAAACTGAACAGCGGCAAAAAGGGTTGCCCGTTTTTCTTTTTCCCAAATCGATGAAATCAAATAACTCAAACCGACTGCTGCCTGGACCAATAGGCCCAGGGTCACCAATGTGCTTAAGAAATCAACCATCTCATCTCCACTCCTTTCCAGACGATTACCGGCTAAAGGCCTTCCTGCTCGAGTTAATACCTAATATTTGCGAAATCTGCAACGACTCCCTGATCAAAGAGCAATCTCCCTGAAAATCTTCGATCATTTCTTTCCCGGTCGAAGATTTTTAAAGCATATCCATAATTCCGGTTGAATTTTCCAAAATTCAAAGAAAATTACTTGACTTATCCAAGCAATCGACTATTCAATTCAATTATCCGGCAAACCTGTTTTTTTGAAAATTTTCCATCGCAATATTCACTGAAAAAGGAGGATTTTTATGAAGACGAACAAAGACCGAATCTTCCTCGAAGATGTCGGGGAGATTGTGATGTCGCGCGGAGGTAAGGACATATGGCTTGTCAAGGGACTTTCCCGGCACGAAGCATTTCGCGAAAAAAATCTTCCAGAAAGAATTTACGTGGTTGATTTTCCCGGTCGGGGACTCGGCGAGGAATTTCTGCTCAGCCGCCAGGCCTGCGGACCCGAAAAATTCCTGATGATCAAAGAGGTGGGACATGACATGATTCGTCTTTTCGAACGGAGATTTGACGGGAAAGTGGCCCAGTTTGTCATCCTCTGGGGGGGACGCCCCCTCGATCTGCTGGACGCCAATCCTCCTTTGCAGCGGTCCAGTCTTCTCGACACTACCTATATCAAATTGACACGCATCGAAGACGATGCGTCTTTTCGTGGCTGGAATATTCTGGAGAGTTCATTTGTGGGCGAATGGTGGCAGGATGAGACCTGGATCATTATGGAAGAATGCATCGCATCGGGTCAAACATTAACCTATTTTGTCGAGGAAGCGTTGCAACACCACCGGCCCAAAAAGATATTTCTTTTTCCGGTATGCGCCAGCATCGAAGGACTGGAAGGCATCTGCCGAATATGCGGCGACCACGGCGTGGAGCTTATCCCCGTCTTCAACGGTGCCCTGATTGAGGTGGCTGAAGAAGGTGTTACCATGCCGTTCACCGATCTCGGCCTTCAACCGCGCACCATCATCACCCATCATTTCTACCATGACCTGCACGATCGCTATCAGGGGACGCCGTTGTGCTGGGTGGGTGACATTGGCGATTCGATTTACAAACCCGAGGATCACCTCATGGAGACGCTCAGCGACATGCTGGCCGTGGGCATGGACTTTGAGCGCGAAGATTTTTCGCTCTGGAGCCCAATCGTGCGTTCAGAGGATTTTCTCACCGGGCTCGAGGCGTCACACCCGAATGTATTCAAGCAGGTGGCAGGATACCTCAAGCCCTAAACGTGGGGGGATGGAAGTTTTCCCGTACTCAGACTTATATCTGAATTTCGATCTTTTACCATATTTTTGGTTTCAGGTGTCGGGTGTCAGGTGTCAGGAAAAAGGTTCTGGGTTCAGGGTTCAAGGTTCAGGGTTTTAAATCCGAAATCCAAAATCCGCAATCCACAATCGAACTGCTGACACCTGACACCCGACACCTGAAACCTAATTTAAGCCCTAAGAATAGACTTAAGTGTTACCTCATTTCGGATCCACCTGAAAAGAAAAATCCACTTCGACTGCCTGATCTGCCAGATCCAGGCGGCTGACCACCGGCGGGGTTTGGGCAATAATTTTGCCGCGGCGAACCACAAACAGCCTGGCAGGCTTCAATCTTAAAGCTTCCTTTAAATTAGCGGCCTGGAGAATGACGATATCCGCGTGGCACCCCGGTTCGAGCCCATAGCCTTGCAGTCCCATAACCCTGGCACCGTTGTAAGTCACCGCTTCGAAAATCCGACGCATTTGGTCAACGCCGGTCATCTGGGCCACATGCAGCCCCATGTGTGCGACCTCCAGCATATCATGTGAACCAAAGCTGTACCAGGGATCCATGAGCGCATCCTGGCCAAAGGCGACGTTGATGCCGGCTTCCATAAGCTCTTTCACCCGCGTCATACCGCGCCGTTTTGGATAGGTATCATGGCGGCCCTGAAGCGTAATATTAATCAGCGGATTGGCCACCACATGAATCTGAGCTTCCGCCATCAGGGGAATAAGTTTGCTGACATAGTAGTTGTCCATGGAGTGCATGGAAGTGAGGTGGGAGCCGACCACACGGTCTTGAAGCCCCAAGCGGTGCGCATGGAAGGTCAAGGTTTCGATATGGCGAGACATGGGATCGTCACTTTCGTCACAGTGCATGTCCACCCGCAGCCCGCGCTCAGCAGCGATTTCACATATG
>JASFPE010000258.1:0-8316 GCA_050116155.1 Desulfobacterales bacterium | reverse complement strand
TTTGTGAGGTGAGTAGCACCTTAGCTCATTTTTGCCTGCCCCTGATTGCAAAAACATCGGAAAAATTTGATGTTATAAACTTAGGCTGCTTTCAAATCGTTCAACGAAAAAGCTATAAATGATATCAATAGAAAGAGTGGTAATCAGGAAGCCCGCCATCAATTGAACGAACTCATCTGAACAAAATTGGAAGAATCACGATAGTTTTAAATCATCCTTTCTCTAATTTTTATCCTACTGGCTATAATTTACCTTTTCTTAATATCGCCACAAGCAGCCATATACCCATTATAGCTGCTGCAAAAAATAGGATGATTCCAATCAGCGACATTCCAAACACTAGCGGCGGGGTCTCTGAGATCACAATAAGGGCTGACCCGATAATTAGCGCTGCGATTATGATTGAAAATGATAGACGGTTGCTGATCTGATCATGGGTAGAAAGCATTTTTTCCAGCCCTTTGTGTTCAATTTGCAAACTGAGTCTCTGCCGGCGGATAAGATTGGCTATATCCAGCAAATCCTTGGGAAATTGTTGCAGAAATTGAAGTAATTTTGAAGTCAGATCGACAACATCACCGGCAATTCGTTGCGGCTTAAATCGCTCGAGCTTCACCCGTTGAATAAACGGTGAAGCCTGAGCAATCATATCAAAATCCGGATCAAGAACTCGAGCGACACTTTCCATCGTGCTAATGGCCTTCATCATCAAAAATATATCCGGGGGGATTCTAAGACGAAAATTGGTTGTTAGTTTTATCAATTCCTTTATCAATTTTGCAAACTCAACATCTTTGAGAGGCTTATAAAAATGACGTCCCATAAAATCCGCCACTTCTCGTTCAAGGATCCTCATCTCCGGTTCTTCTTCCCAGTAAGTTAATCTCATAAGTGCCCGGGCTGCCCGAGCTTCATTCTGCTGAACCACGCTGTCAACTAAGTCAACAAAATCTTCACGTGTTTGGCGCTCCACAACACCCGCCATACCAAAATCGAGCAGACAGATGGCATTGTTCCGTAATGCAAAAATATTACCCGGGTGCGGATCGGCATGAAAAAATCCGTGATCGAAAATCTGGCTCAGAACCAGCTCTGCTCCCCGAGCGGTAATTAATTTTCTATCTAGACCTGCTGCTTCAAGTTTATCAATTTCAGATATTTTTATTCCGTCAATAAACTCGGTAGTGAGCACACGAGAAGTAGTCATCTCTAGATAAACTTTGGGAATATAAAAATATGGAGTATCAATAAAATGACGAGCTGCCCTTTCCATATTTGTTGCTTCAATTTTATAATCAATTTCCTTTTCAAGAATTCGGGCAAATTCCTCAACAATTCTCACCGGACGATGGAAGGACAGCTCTTCAATGTGTCGTTCGGCTAGAGTTGCCAAATGCAGCATAATTTCAAGGTCTACTTCGATGGTTCTCCGTATACCGGGTCGCTGAAATTTAACTGCAACCAATTCATCGTCTATTAAGACCGCTTTATGAACTTGGCCTATAGAAGCAGATGCCAGCGGTTTTTCGTCCAGGCTCTTAAACATTTTATCGGATGGGATGCCAAATTCGGATTCAACAATCTTTATAACCTCATTAAAGTCAAACGGTGGAACATTATCTTGCAGCTTGGCAAGCTCGTCTGTAAAGTCAACCGGAATAAGATCCGGGCGTGTAGAAAGAATCTGCCCAAGTTTAATATACGTCGGGCCCAACTCCTCGAAGGCCAGTCTCAAGCGTTGGGGCCTTGTGAGTCTTTCCGTCCGTGCAGCACGCTTTTTTGAAATCATCTGTAGTCCAACTTCGATATATTGGTCGATTTTGAGCATTTCCAGCAAATCGCCAAATCCATACTTGAACAGTATGGTCAATATCTGTCGATAGCGGGTCAGATGGCGATACGTGCGGCTGATAACACCAATTTTTCTGATACTAAGCATAGTCAACTTGAATAGTTATCAAGATTTTTTATTTTCACTGCCGACCATTTTTTTCAATTCTCTGATTTCTTTCTTTAAGGCCTTCAGGTCATCGCTAGTTGCAACATTTGCCTTTTTTAAGAATTCCTTTACGCTCTGCTCAACCCGGGCTTCCAGTTTCTTTTGGGACTCTTCATATTTTTTTTGCAAATCTTTTAAAAATCGGCTGCCCTCTTTTTCAGACATTTTGCCTTTATCTACAAACTCCTTGGCAACAGCTTCCACTTCATCCCAGGTTCTTAGCGCCAGACCAATGCCGGCAAGCATGGTTTTTTTGATTAAATCAGCCATGGTAGACTCCTTTCTATGAATATTTTAAGTCTGTCTATTATAGGGAATGTTCATAAATAATTCAAATCGGGCCGTCTATAAAGCCAAAATGAACCAATTTTTCGAGAAAAAATCGATATTATGGTATTTGTTCTTTGTTCATAAATTGTCTTTTCATAGACTATGACTCTATGTGTAATTCGTATAAACTTTTTACCAACCGATATTGATTTCTAACACTTTGTAAAGCGATCTTTTTGCATGAAGCTGCTCGCCGTAATGTTTTGGAATATCATTATGTTTGTTATTCCTCAAATTTAAAGCCTTTTATATGTAGCATGGAACTGATGGGCTGGCTTTTACAAAAAGTCGATGAGCTTGATTTTAAGACCGTTAAAAAAGCTGTTGATAAAGTGAATAATCTTATTCCTCCAGAAAGTTTGAAGTTTGAAATATGAGGGGTTAAGATTAGCAAAAGCCATACATAAATTATGTAAATTGCATATTCCGGCTATCCTGTAAACAAATTCGGATAGCCGATTTTTTTCAGGTTTGCATAACCCTTCTGCAATTTTGCTAATTGGAGATTGGTATGTCTAAGGCATATTAAATCTGATTTCATCTCTATCTTATTTTCAGACAACCTAAATTTCCCCACTTAGATACCAAAGGATATATATTGCAAAGTTTTTTTGCATCACTAGAATTTTCCGCCAGCAACTTATCCCTGCAGTAAGCTGTCTTTTGGAGTTTACAATATTGGCAAAGTATTATGAATTGACCTTTATACAAGTTTATCGAGTTTGTATTCTGGATTTTATGCATTAGCTTGATTTAAGTATTTTTTCATTTGATAAAACCAAAAGGTATTGCAACGACATTTGCAATAGAGGAGGTATCAATATGAGCTTGGAAGATAAACTCGATAAACTAAAAGAAAGCTTTAAAACCAAAGCACCCCCAGATGCCCAGGAGATCATACATCGGGCCACGGAAGATCTTAAAAATTCTGGCATTATGGATCACGTCGTCAAAGTCGGTGATAAAGCCCCCGATTTTACCTTAAAAAATACAGGGGGTCAGGATGTGAGTTTGAGTGCACTTTTAAGTGATGGTCCTGTTGTGCTGACCTTTTACCGGGGCAAATGGTGACCTTACTGCAATCTAGAGCTGGAAGCTCTTGAAGAAGTGGCTGTGCAGTTTAAAGAAAAGGGTGCCGTTATGGTCGCGGTTTCTCCTCAATTAGTTAAATACAACAAGGCCATGAAGGAAGAAAAAAAACTTTCCTTCGAGGTTCTGAGCGATCCAGGTAATCAGATCGCTGAAAGGTACGGGATAAAATACAAGATGCCTGAGGATCTCATAAAGATTTACAGGCAGTTTGGGTTGAAGGTAGACGAACACAACGGTGACGATTCCTGGACGCTACCGATGCCTGCCCGTCTAATCATAGACCAAGCTGGTATTATCCGTTATGCTGAAATCAATCCAGATTACACGGAGCGACCGGAGCCCGAAGACACTTTGACTGCACTTAGGGAGATCACCGGCTGATTCGCTTGAGTATGATTAGGACCCGATTAATTTAATGAGGCTATTGCGACTTCCAAAGCGGAATAATTAGAAGCCAGCAATTATGCATTAGTAAGCGGAATGTAACAAATCGGACAAAATTGATTGACCGGAATGATTGTTAAGATCGCATTCCGGTCATTTATTTTCGTTTGCAGTTCAAGATCCAGGTCGATGTTCCATTTTTAGCCGGGTTCGAAACATTCATGAGAAAAAATCGCAGCTATGATTCCCGAATATCATTTTTATAAGGCAAAATTGTGGGTTTGCAGACGGAATCTATCATAAATTTGGTGTGTTTTGAAACTGTGGGAGGAGGCACGACATCTAAACTTTTTAGGCGGAGAAAATTTTGTAGATTTATCATTATGTAATCTGCAAAAAGCTTCGGCCACCATTAAAGGGCGAATTAAGATAGCCGAATGGAAGCAGTCGTTAATAATCCAGATGTACATTTTGCAAAATACTATCTAATAGTTATGTTTTACCAGGTCAATCTAAAAAAATATCAAAAGGAGGCATCAGAATGGATGATCCAGAAATGAGCGACAGAGAAAAAATGGTATTTTAGACCGGGCTATTTGATGATCTAACAGTTCAGGATAGCTTCACAATTATTGTATTATATGCGGCCCAGTTAGATCCCCAGGATTGTGAGGAGGATATAGACAGGATCATGGCTCTATTAAACAGTGATGCATTATTTTCCGGAGAGCATTTAATAACACGTGACCGCATCAACAAATTCCAGAACTCGCTGGAAAAAGTAAATCCATTGAATGCAGTCGAAAAAGCTACAAAGGTGTTAACACCGGAATTGCGACAAAAGGCGTTTATGATTGCCGCTCAAATAGGTAAAGCAATACAAGAAATACGGTCTGCAAAAATCCTGGAAAGCCCTGCACCAAAACTTTCGATAGAAAAAGAAACTGTTGAAAAAGCAATAGATTCAACTCTAAAAAAGGGGTGATATCTGGTAATTTTATTTTTACTTTATTTGGTGCTATTTGACATAAGACAGAAATTTTACTGCGTTCCTTAAAA
The DNA here is from genome assembly GCA_050116155.1 of Desulfobacterales bacterium. Lineage (GTDB taxonomy): Bacteria > Desulfobacterota > Desulfobacteria > Desulfobacterales > JAHEIW01. Next base: position 3,452 of record JASFPE010000258.1, on the reverse strand, counting down.
TCTGATAATTTGTCACCATTTAATTCATCTTAATACCAGTACATAGAGGGAAACTATGCCATCAAAAAAAGCGATTTTAGGCAGCGTTTTACTCAAAGAACTCATTGCAATCCGGACGGATACGCTCTGGCGAATGCTTTTCTATCTCCAGCAGGGTCAACTGCCGGGGGTAAATGAGGAGGGTGCTACTGGCAAGTTAGACAACAAGGGAGCGATCTTCATTCCAGGCGGACTGATCTATCAGGATGTGGATGAGAATCAAATTTCATATGAGTCCTGGGGCGCACTCGACGAATCCGGTTTTCGCAAAAAGATACGCGCGAGCATGCATTACGACAACGCAACTCTGATGTATCCGGATGGAGTAGCTTTCAGCATCAGTTTAGATACCGGATTTTTCACGAGGGCCTCTCGACGCATCTACACCTATAAAACAGCGGCTTTCAAACGTAAAAGAAAAATCGGTAGCAAAAACCACATGGATATCGATTCCAACGATATCATCTGCAGCCACTGTCCGACTTACATGGATATGCCTTACGGTTCCAGGATAAGGATTAGCACTTTCGCGTCCATCGGCTTGAACGACCCTCACATGTATTTCGCCTATTGCAAATCGGAATTTAGTCTATCCCAGCGGCGCCTAAAAACCTTTGCGGCAAGACTTGATAGTTCCCAAGAGCACGCCACTTTAGCTGACGGAACGGTGTTATATCCCCCTTATATTGTTGTTTGCCATGATACACGTTACAAAGAAAACAGCTTAACGGGATTGATTCGCATACTGGGTCTCGGCAAATTTGGCGAATTCAGCACCCTATCATTTGAGAAACTGGGCAAACAGCTTATTGGAGAAATGAAACGTAAAAAAGTAAGCTACGGAAGGGATCACATCTTTGCTGAATACGGTGGTGTTAGTATAATGGGGGTGCTAAGAACCTACAGACCAACAAGTCCCGGCAGCCGTTCCTCTAAATATCGACTTGATCTGATCTTACCAGAAAAAGATGTGAATATTGACCTTAATCGAATTGCGGCCCGAGCGCGCGAGCGCTATCAAATCAAAGCGGACCGGCCGGTATATTGTGGCCCATCGTGCACCCTGTTAGGCGCCCCCATATATATCAACCTTACGAAAATATTTTATCAGCCAGGGTGAGATTTTCATGATATTTACGGCATTTCTAATTGCCACAATCATTCTCGTTGTCTTCACTTTGCTGCCGATGTGGCGTTACGAAGCCTGGTGGTTACGTTCGCTGGACTTTCCACGATTGCAACTATTGTTGATCTCGATACTCTTGCTTTTGGCGGAAACGATATTGCTCGATTTATTGCAAATCACAACGTGGGGCCTGCTGGTTGTCACTTTGCTGTGTCTTGTATATCATGCTTGGTGGATTTTACCTTACACCCGGGTGTTTCCGGTGGAGGTTAAGTCGGCGGTTGGCACCGACGCTGGACGGTCGCTCCGAATCATGACTGCCAATGTCCTGACCCCAAATCGTAACGCTGAGGCACTGATCGAACGGGTACGTGAAAATGGGCCGGATATCCTGGTCACTCTGGAATCCGACGCGTGGTGGCAGGCCAGATTGGACACACTGGAACCAAGCTATCCGCATACGATTAAATGCCCGCTCGATAATTTGTACGGCATGCACGTGTATTCTAAATTGCCTCTGAAGGATAGTCGCATAGAATATCTAGTAGAGGCCGACATACCATCAATGCACACCTTGGTGAGCCTGCCGTCTGGGCACCAGATCCGCACGCATTTCCTGCATCCGGCACCGCCGAGCCCAACCGAAAACGAGGAATCTTCAGAGCGCGATGCAGAGTTGATCATTGTGGCCAAAAGTGTCGCCGAAACTGAGGCTCCGGTTATCGTGACCAGAGATCTGAACGATGTGGCCTGGTCGGAAACAACCCGCCTGTTCAGGAAAATCAGTGGGCTGCTCGACCCGCGGATAGGGCGCGGCATGTTCAACACATTTCATGCCGACTATTGGTTCTTCCGCTGGCCGCTGGATCATCTGTTCCACAGCGACCATTTCACTTTGTCCCGCATCTGTCGTTTGAAAGTTTCCGGCTCAGACCATTTTGCACTTTTTACCGAACTGGTGTTAGAAGGCGGTCGCGATGATCAACAGAGCAGCCTCAAGGCCAATGAAGACGATTTAGCCTGGGCAAAAGGCAAGGCGGATGACCAGGGTGTAAGCAAAAAAGATGTTCCCGAGCCTGGAAAAGACTGAACAGCAGCAGACGATCTCTATCAATAAAGGCGTATTTGCAGATCATTTTTTTCTTGCAAGATATGAATCCTTTTGATTTTCCAAAATGACAGCCTGCAAGGAGGTTTCAGCTATGGATACGTACGATGTCGTCGTCGTTGGTTCCGGAACGAGCGGTCAGACAGCCGCATTCCAATTAAATGAAAAAGGTTTGAATGTAGCGGTTATAGAAAAGGCTGATCGTCCCGGTGGAATATGTGCGCTGGCTGGATGTCAGCCCAAAAAATGGTTTTATGAAACCACTGAGGCAATTGCAAGAGCACGACACTTGGAGGGTAAGGGAATTGTCGCTGCTCCAGAAGGCAACTGGAGCCAAGTTCTCGAACAAAAGCAGCAGTTCACTTCGGGGATACCTGAGGGGACGATTAAAAATCTTCAAGAGGCTGGAATTAACTTTGTATCTGGAGAAGCCACCTTTTTAAATAATGAAACACTGTCCGTAAATGGGAAACGAATTCAGGCCAAATTTTTCATTCTGGCCACCGGCGCCAAACCGATGCAACTGCCCATAGAGGGAAATGAGCATATTATCACCAGTGATGATTTCCTAGACTTAGATATGCTGCCTTCCTCGATTTGTTTTATCGGGGGCGGATTTATATCTTTTGAATTTGCTCATTTTGCGGCCAGGTTGGGGTCAAGCAACCAGCGTTTGGTTATTTTAGAGGTTAGCGACAGACCGTTGGGGCCGTTTGACGCTGAAATGGTTGAACTGTTGGTTGAGGCATGTGAAGATGAAGGCATAGAAGTCAAAAGCGGCGTTAAGATCGAGTATATCGCTAAGCAGGCTGAAGGGTTTTCAATTCGAACGTCACAAGGCACCGAGTTTGAAACCGATCTTGTGGTGCACGGTGCCGGACGTGTACCTGATTTAGACCCCCTGGGGTTGAATGCAGCAGGGATTGAGCATTCCGAGCGTGGCATCAATGTCGACCAGACGCTGAGGACCTCTAACCCGCGTATCTTCGCCGTTGGCGACTGTGCCGCAACCATACAGCTTGCCAGAGTTGCTGATAAAGAAGCCCAGGTTGCGGCTGAAAATATTTTAGCAGAACTCAACATAGGCCAGAAATCAACTATGGATTACGGCGCTGTGCCGGCGATTCTTTTCACATATCCCCAGCTTGGAATGGTCGGACAAACCGAAGATTCTCTGAA
>JASFPE010000257.1:0-8339 GCA_050116155.1 Desulfobacterales bacterium | reverse complement strand
AATAGTCTTCGACAGCTATTACATTATTCCCGTTTTTTATCGCTTATCACCTATGGGTTCAGGGATCAGGGTTCCCTTCTTCGCCCTCCGGGCTACGCAGGGCAGGCAGGGTTCTGGGTTGAGATTTGCCTCAAACCTCTAACCTCTAACCTCAAACACTTAGTATTTCTTCCCGTGCTTTTGATTGCTTTAATTCTGGTGCCTAATGGCTACTCGGCCCAGGTGACCCTGGCTTGGGATCCGAATCAAGAACCGGATGTGGCCGGCTACAAAATCCACTACGGTACGTACAGCAGAACATATCAACATACGGTGGATGTGAAAAACTTTACCAGCTGTACGATTTCCGGACTTGAGGAAGGAAAAACGTATTTCTTTGCTGCAACCGCCTACGATACCAACGGCAATCAAAGCGGTTATTCCACAGAGGCGATGTACACGGTTCCGATTCCGGATATGGATGGCGACGGTTTTCCGGACAATGTCGATGACTTTCCAACAGACCCGACTGAATGGCTGGATACCGATGGGGATGGCATTGGAAACAATGCCGATGAGGATGATGATGATGACGGGATGCCGGATGCATGGGAAATCGAATTCGAATTAAATCCGTTGGTTGATGATGCCGCCGAAGATCCTGATGGAGACGGCATCAGCAATTTGGAAGAATATCTTGGCGAAACGGATCCGCGTCTACCTGCAAACAACCAACCGCCGGATCGGCCGCTGCTTTTGTTACCTGAAGATACCGAATCGGTCAATCTAACACCTGTACTGCAAACCGATTCGTTTTCCGATCCGGACGCCTATGACACCCATATCAAATCCCGCTGGCAGATTTTGCGGGAACAAGACGATGTCTGCGTCCTGGATGTCACCAGTCCATCATCGCTGACTGCATTGGAAATACCCAAACTGATTCTAGCAGAAGATACGCCCTATCGCTGGAGAGTTAAATTTTATGACGACCATGATACCCCATCTGAGTGGTCGGAGTTTTTTACCTTTACCACCATAACCACCGGCCGGGACTCCGATGGAAACGGAATTCCGGACCATCAGGAAGTCGATCAGACAACCGATCTGGATAAAGACGGGATAGCCGATGCTCAGCAATCAACCATTAAATCCCTGAACTCCGTGGAAGGCTCCGGCAAAATCGGTGTGAGTTTCAAAGGTTCACCATCGGTTCTGGCAATTGAATTCTTTGAATCCGAACACAGTAATGCAGTTTCCGATATCGAAAACAAGCCGGATAATCTGCCGTTTGGCCTGCTCCACTTTCGGTTGGCTCTAAAAAGTCCTGGAAACCAGGCAATGGTTACGATTTATTTTTCTGAGAATATACCGGCGAATGCTATCTGGTATAAGCTTGATGTCATAAACGCCGAGTGGCTGGATTTCTCAGATTATGCCGAGATTGACCCGGAGCGACAATCGGTGACACTGATTCTCGAAGACGGCGGTGTCGGGGATGCAGACGGCATCGCAAATGGCATTATCGTCGATCCTTCCGGGCTGAGTATGGTTGCCGCAGACACCGCAGCTACTGCAGCAAGTTCAGGCGGAGGCAGAGGTGCAGATGGATGTTTCATTGCCAGCATGTCACTGCAACATTCTCAAGTCGCACGGCACACCAATGCGCATAAGACTATTATTGGCGTCGCTATCACCTCCCTTTTACTTTGGACCCTGTTGATCATCTGCAGGTCGGCTTGCTGCAAAACAGAACCGTAAGCCACCTTTCCTCCTGCGCTGGCCCCGGTTGGATTCCTCCTCCTCCTTATTCCAACCGGGGTTTTTTTCAGTTGACAAACACCAAAATCACAGTTAGAATACAAATGAATACATAAGAATACAGGTGATAAAAATGTCTAAAACAGTAACATTGCGACTCAAAGATGAAGTTTACAGGGCTTTTTTAGAAGCAGCACAAGCCGAAAATCGACCGCTTTCGAACTTGATTGAAACCGCTGCACTTAACAAAATACGTGAACAACAGTTTGTGGATGATGTCGAAATGGCCGAGATCCTGGCCGACAGCGACTTGTTAAAACGTATTCAAAAGGGTTCACGCGAAGCTAAGTTGCGAAAAGGGCGTTTCGTTGAGTAGCTATCGAATATTTGAAACCGAGCAGTTTCAAAAAGATCTGAAACAAATTACTCGATCCGGTCAAAGCAAGATCGGACAAAAGCTTCGGGAATATGTTTATCCCCAGTTGCGCGAACATCCGCATTATGGTGCAAATATCAAAAAGCTTAAAGACTTTTCTCCGGAAACATGGAGATATCGAATCGGCGCCTGGCGCTTTTTCTATGAAATCGATGAAGAGCAAAAAGTCATTTATATGTTAGCCGCGGCACACAGAAGCAGTGCGTATCGGCATTAGCAATTTTTGACGCTGTTTAATCTTTACCCCATGCTCCACGCACACAACCTTTAAATCCGAAATCCTTGCCCAGTGGAATTCTCGCCTGGAAAGGCGAGACCGACAGAGGGGGATTCATTCGCCTCTGGAGGATTCATCCGCCTTTGGAGGATTCCACAGGGGCGAAATCCGAAATCGAGAAGCCATAGACTACCGCCCTATAACCCCCAAACTCCTGAGATCTTCATCCACCATCAGCATTATCATATTTTCAAAAGAGACTGATGGTTTCCACCCCAGCCTTTCGATTGCCTTGCCGGCATCGCCTTTGAGTTCGTAAATCTCTGCCGGGCGATAAAAATCTTGATCGACAACGACATAATCTTCCCAGTTGAGATCGAGATGGCCAAAAGCTATCTCGATTAATTCTTTGACGGTATGGGTCTCGCCGGTGGCGATGACAAAATCGTCGGGCTCATCCTGCTGCAGCATCAGCCACATGGCCTTTACATAATCATCGGCATATCCCCAATCACGTTTGGCTTCAAGATTCCCGATCCGCAACTCATTTGCCAGCCCGAGTTTAATTTTGGCGACGGTGCCGGTGACTTTACGCGTCACAAATTCATAACCCCGGCGTGGTGATTCATGGTTGAATAGGATGCCGCTCAGGGCAAAAAGGCCGTATGCTTCTCTGTAATTTCGCGTCAGGTGATATCCCGCCAATTTTGAAATACCGTACGTGGACCGTGGAAAGAAGGGAGTATTTTCATTTTGGGGGCTCACTTTGGCATTTCCAAACATCTCAGAGGATGCCGCAAAATAAAATCTACATTCAGGTGCCAGCTCCTTTAAGGCCGATAAAACATAATGGGTACCATCGATATTTGTTCCGAATGTGGAGAATTCATCTTCAAACGAGTAGCTCACAAAACTCTGGGCGGCCAGGTGATAGCATTCATCCGGCTTTACCGTATCAACAACCTTAAAGATACTCGCATAACTCTCAAGCGATGCCGAATGAAGTCGAATTTTATCCAATATATGCCGAATGCGCCACAAACGCCGTTCCGGATCTTCGATCGCCACCCGTCGGATAATACCATGCACCTCATATCCCATATCAAGCAGATGCTCGGATAGGTACGATCCATCCTGGCCGGTAATCCCGGTGATCAAAGCTGTTTTCCCGCGCTTTGCCATTGGCTCCCCCTTTCACAACACTAGTAAATGAGCATTCATATAATTATACATCAATTTCAGCAAAAACAAAACTCCCCGTCCACCCTACCATTTGCGCGACAAAACAAAGTATTTCTCACCACAGAGACACAGAGAGCACAGAGAATATATTTTTTACCTGGGCGGGAGACCCGCCCGCCTCACCTTGCTCGCATGGCGGGCGTGGCGACGCCCAGGGAATCCGCCTGAGGCGGACTGCCGCTTCGCGGCAGTGATGTTACGAAATACTTAGTAAGTTAATTGTTTAAGGTGTCGGGGTATTATTCTCGTCATGATCGCGAAAGCGGGCATCCAGTTTGACTGGCTAAAACTTTTCTGGATTCCTGCTTTCGCAGGAATGACGGCTTATTTTATAGAAACTCCCCGACACCTCAATTACTTTCTACATATTAGCGGATAGAAACACATCCCAACGAGAAATTAAAAGCGTAATACTCAAAGGGCTGAGCTATTTTACCCGATCATCTCGCCTCTGGCGGGATCGGGAAAAAAAATGGAAAATAAATTTCTTTAAAGCGTTTATTGGCTGCGTATAAATTACTGCAACTGCGTGTTCACGAAAAAATACTTTTATAAAGTATTCTTCCATATTTTTCATCTCTTTACTTCTTTTGCACATTTAAAATTATTTTTTTGAAAAGACTTTTCTTGAATAAATTGAAGTCATTATCAAAATAACTAGTCAAATCCAAGCCTTTATTTTGATCGTCTCCCGGGCCTCTGGCATCTCTTTTGCTCTTAAGCATCCATGTATCCAAAGACCCACCCGTCACCTGCCTGCTTGTGCCCGGCATGGGAGGCGGGTAGCCAGGCACACCGGTCGGCTCGGGTTCATGGTCGTCTTCGACCGTGAGGCTCAGGCCCGACGGGCGGGCAGGAAAGACGGGCGGGTCTGTTGGAATTGCTGTCAATTCATCATGGGGGGGGCGTTGTGTTGTTGCCGGCTAGTATTATTCTATGTCTTAGACCTGGTTTACTTTATTATCGTTATTTATTTCTTATAAATAAAAGGCGCAAGGTTTTCGCCTCTGCCCTCCGGGCTGCGACGGGTAGACAGGACTCCCTTCTTCGCTCTACGAGCTTCGCAGGGCAAGCAAGGCTCTCGTCTTCGTTCTGGCGAGCTTCACTGAGGCAGGCAGTGTTCCCCCCTCTGCTCTCCGTGCGACGGCGGGCAGACAGGGTTCAAAACTTCTTCAAGGCCGACCAGCCGCCCTTTTCAAGGATTGCCCAATGTAACCTAAGGTTATGGCGTGTGCCGTGCGCCGTGCGCCTTGTGCCGCTGTTAATATTTATCCTTGTGCCTTGCGCCTTGTGCCTTGTGCCGGGTGACTTCACAGCTGATGCTGCGTCAGTCACCCTTGCCTGGGACCCAAATACCGAATCCGATCTCGCCGGGTACGTAATTCATTATGGCACTTCCAGCAAAGATTACCAGTACAGTGTTGATATCGGCAACTTTACCAGTTGCGATGTTTCCGGTCTTGATGAAGGTAAAACCTACTACTTCGCAGCAACTGCCTATGACACGGAGTATAATTCTAGTGATTTATCCGAAGAAGTCGTTCACACCATTCCCGTTTTAGATATTGATACGGATGGAGATGGAATCTCCGATCATGATGAGAGATATATATATGGCACAGATATCAATAAATTTGATACTGACAGCGATGGTATTGATGATGGTGAGGAGTTAATTTTTTGGGGAGATAATTGGCGTGCGGATGATGATCAAGATGGTCTTATTAATCCTTTAGATTCGGATTCAGACAATGATGGCTATGTGGACGGTTTTGAAATCGCTTTCGACTGTGATCCTTCTGATCCTGAATCATACCCGCCGATATCTTTCCCCCAGCAAGACCTTCTAAAAAAGTGAGCCGTCATTCCTGCGAAAGCAGGAATCCAGAAAAGTTTGAGCCAGTCAAGCTGGATGCCGGCTCTCGCGGGTATGACAAGAAAAACACTACGACACCTTTAATAATTAACTTGCTGATATTTCATAACACCATGGCCGCAAAGCGGCAGATGGTTTTCCCTGGGCGCCGTCCATGCTGTGCCGAAGTCACGCTCTTAGCTCTTTTCTTTTCCGCATTCCGAATTCAATTGCCTCTAACCTCAAACCTCCAACCTAACGCCTTGGCATGATAATCCTGAACCTTGAACCTTTGAACCCTGAACCCTTTGCTATGCTTTGATCTTTTGCGCTGCGGTGCGGTAAATCGCAACCCCTTCATAGTTGGCCAGGATCAGACCGGTGAACGTCACCGGCAATAAAATTACCGCGTGGGCAATGGTGGCGAACGAAAGCGCTTCGGTCTCCGAAACACCGAACATCACCAGCGAAACTTGACACAGGAAATGATAGGTTCCCACATAACCGGGAGAGGAAGGCACAACAATACTGATGGTCGTAATCACCAGAACCACCAGGCTGGCATACCAGGGGAGTTGATAAACTGTGGAAAATTCAAATGCAGACATGCAAAAATAATAACACAGGGCATAACAAAACCATATCGCCACCGATAAAACTATAACATGGAAATAATGCCAGCTGGATTTTAAAGGCATGACACCGGTAAGAAAATTAAAAATCATAGACCCGAGTTTATGGCCGATTTTTTCGGGCAGGGGCTTCAACAAAAATTGAATCATCAAAGTGGATTTGGCTTCAAACCGCTTGAAACCGATCAACAGGATAAATGCAACGACCGCAGCGGCAAGCATAATATAGCCGCTTTGCACCACCCAGCGGGGAAATGGATGAATAAATACAACCAGAACCATCAGCAGGATGAGTGAAAAAACATCGACGATGCGCTCGATGACGATGGATGCAAATGAAGAGCTCGCAGAAATGCTTTGTTTTTTACCCAGCACGAATGCCCGTAAAAATTCACCCAGGTGAGCCGGCACGAAGGTATTGGCGGCATAGCCGATGATAAGGGCGGAAAATAGAGTCCCGCTATTAACGATTTTGACCGGGGCCAGAAAATACTGCCAGCGCAACGCACGCAAATAATGGCTGAACATATTCACCAAAACCGCCAGCAGAACATACCAATAATTCGCATCGGCAAGAGCGCCGAGCATCTGGCCGATGTCTACACTGCGAAAAGCCAGATAAACAAAAACTGCACCAACTAAAATGCCAATGATTAAATGTAGGTGGGGTCGGGCCGTCATATCTCCTTGATATTTATGGAAAAGCGATCCATTTATAGCTGTTTTTGGGGCCTATATCGCTCTTTTTGGGGTCAAAAACGGCATTATAGGACGCCACTTCTTCCCTAAGCTCGTAACCTCCCGGCACCGGACGAATTTGTCTGCCGACAGCTCTGGAGCCCAGATCAGCTTTTACTTTTTCTACAAATTGCTCCTCGCCAACAGCAATGCTCCGGGTCCACTGATTATCACGAACATTATTACCCTCTGCAAGGAATTGATTCACCGATTTCTTATGGGACTCCCGGAACGAATCATAGGTCTGATAGCCGGCTAACGTAGCCAATTTTTCATAGGCAATCAACACGTATTTGCGACGGGGAGACTGGATCTCTTTGTACCCTCCAAAATTCCATTGGGAAGGATGATCCACAACGCCGGCACGAACCATGTTCAAATCAATATACACTATACAGCGCATGAGATGATCCCCGGTCTGCACCGCAGTGGCGTGATACCGATCTTCCCAGTACGCACCGCTGCGTTCCTTGCGCTCATTGTACTCCTGGGCAAAACGACCAGCAATCAGTTGCATCGACTTCGCAATGGTATCCCGATCACCATCATCTACAACCAGCAAATGCATATGGTTTGAAGTCACTGTATAGTTAAGGATCGTCAACCCGAAACGCCTTTTAGCTTCATAAAGCCATTGTAAAAACCGCCGCTTATCCTTAGCGAATCTGAGCAGAAATTCCTTTTTGTGACACCGATGCGTAAGATGCCAAACCTGCCCCGGAATATAATGTCTTTTCGCTCTGGCCATACATGATCCTATATCGCCGTTTTTGCCCCCAAAAAGGCCATTATAGCCCCAAAATAGAGCCCTTTTCTGAACACAATATATATAATTTCAAACAGTTGTCTCGGCCCGACCCTGACTCCCTTGACTCCCCAACTCCGCCAGGTAAGGCGGAATTCAAATAATCGACAAATCCCATTAGCACCGTTTGTCCTTAATACATTCTTTTTCATCCACATCAAACTTTTAGAGTCAGATCCCGATATCTGACCTTACAGTCTCATTTGTAAACATATAAAGGTGCGCAATTAGAACGACGCCCACTCACCTAACAATGTAATCTCAACAACTCCCCATATGATCATTATTACCCAGCACGCTAATGGAATGAAGAACCATTTTTTAGGTGTTAGTATAATAAAACCGCCAGAATAAAATTGCATTACAAGCGTCAAAATACCTGTAAATACAACATATTCTATTATCAACTTGGCGAAATTCTTATCAGGAAAAAGAAAATTTATTAGAAGTGCCAGTATAATGCCCCAGAAAACAGTACCAAGTATCAACCATACTATACGATTTTCCTTCATTTATTTCCCTTTTCAATACTGCTTAGATCCTGTTAGATTATTTGCAATCATCATCGACATCATCTCCAAAATAATACTCTTCAATCATTCTTATCTGACGCCAAGCTTCGCGGAGCGTAACAGTGATTGGCGGATTTCCTTTAATTGGTCCCATGAGAAAGC
>JASFPE010000256.1:0-8347 GCA_050116155.1 Desulfobacterales bacterium | reverse complement strand
CCCCACAGGCATTGCGGGCCCGTTGTCTGTCCACATCCGGATTTGACCTCATGATTTCTTCTTCAACCGTCAGGGAAGGGACCAGGCTTTTTATGTTTGTTTGCTCAAAAAAGCCTTTTCTGATTTCAGGATGCCAGGATATTTCTCCGGTCTGTGGTTGCAGCGTGCCGGCCAATAATCTCAGCAGGGTGGATTTGCCACGACCGTTTGGGCCGACCACACACACCCGTTCCCCGGCACCTACGGTTAAATTGAATTCCGAAATAAGAGGATTTTTTTGGTCATAGCCGAAAGATATGTTGTGTACCTGTAATACGTGTTTGGCGGGAAAGGGGCAGTTTCGAAAAGAAAACTCGAGGGTTCTCAATTTTACGAGTTTGTCTTTTTTCTCCATTTTTTGAAGCGTTTTGATCCGCGACTGTACGAGGTTGGCCAGACGTGCCTTGGCCCTAAAGCGGGTGATAAATTGTTCCACCTCTTTGCGGCGCCGTTCATCTTTGCGGCGCGTTTTTTCATAGATTTCCTCGTCCTGGGCAATTTGGCGATAGTACTTGGCTGTATTGCCGGTGATCTTGCGGACTTTGCGGCGATGAATCCCCATGGTGTGTGTGACGACGTTATCCATAAAGCTTCTATCGTGGGTGATCAACATGAGTTCGTGGGGCCAACGAATTAGAAACCGCTCCACCCAGCGGATCGATGTAATATCGAGAAAATTGGTGGGCTCGTCCAACAGCAACAGATCCGGCTCGGCAACAAGTGCTTTCGCCAGATTGAGACGCACCTGGAATCCCCCGGACAACTCCCGGGGGTGTTTTTGCATGTCGGATTCGGAAAACCCCAGACCTGCAAGAATTTTTTCGACTTTCCAGGAGTGGTCACGCTCATGGGCAGGAAGGGCGGTCATCGCTTCCGCCAGCGATGTAGGTTTTGTAAATTTAAGTTGCTGGCGAACATATCCAATCCGGTAATTCTTAGGAACGATCAGTGAGCCGGCGTCCGGATGCTCTTCACCCCGAATCAGCCTAAAAAGCGTTGTCTTACCGTGACCGTTGCGGCCCACCAGCCCTAAACGTTCTTTGGAATTCAACTTGAAGCTGATACCATCGAATATTACATGCTCACCAAAACTTTTTGATAGATTGTCTACCTGGATCATCTAAGGATAATGCCTAATCCGCTTACGCGGATTGGGTTTCAGGCATAAAGCCTGGGGCATGGGGCAAGGGGCATGGGGTAAAAGGCCTTAAACCCTTTGCTCCATGCCCCAAGCCCCAAGCCATAACGCTGAGCGGTAAGAATTTCCTGATGCAACCTAGTTGATTACTTCTAGCCCGGATTCTTCTATGGTGTCCCTTAGCAAGCCGCTGGCCTGCGTTAAAATTTTGAGAAATTTATTTTGATAATTATCCGTATCCGTATATGCGGCCAGCTGGTCTTGAAAACTGCTGCGGGCCTGTGCGGCACTGTTTTTCAGCTCCGTTTTGAGTTTCTCGAGGTGATCATCGTCCGGCAGTATGTATTGGTGAACAATCTGTGCCGCCTGTCGGGAGATGGCCTCTATCTCGAAATTGGAATCCGCTTTCTGCAGGCGGTCCCAGCGGTTATGGTATCGGACCGCATCACATATATCTGGAGGGATATTAAATCGCTCCAACACCATCCCACCAATATCGGCATGCGTGATGCCCAGAAGTTGTTGCTCTGCCTCACTGGTTGAGATTCCCTCGTTGTTCTTTAAATCAACGATTTTCTGGTGTTCTTCACTAAAATAAGCAGCAATAATCAGTTTGCCGATGTTGTACAGCATGGAGACCGTGAAAAGATCTTCTACATTTTTATAATCCATGGCATCGGCCAGGGCGCCGGCCACGGCCGCACAGAAATGGGATTGTTTTTGAAATTTATCGAAATTGAAGTGTTTTAAACCCAATTGCTTGATAAAATGATCCAATAGAAAAGAAGTAATCAGTATTTCCCTCATCGCCTTATAGCCCAGCAGTGTTACCGCATAATTAATGGAGCGCACAGTTTTCCCGTAATAGGCTTTATTAGCCATATTCAAAAACAGGGCCGTTACATCCGGTGATAACTGGGCTATGATCTTTTCGTAGTTGCTTTGAGGATCATTCAGCAAAGATAGGATTTCAAAGGCGGCGGCATCGATGAGCGGAAGCCTTTCGATCTTTTTCTCGATCGTTTCTGCACTGTATTCAGGAGCCATAAGTAGCGGTTATTCTAGGCGATCGGTAATGCGATATCTCTAAAGTGTAAGTTACTGTATTTTGCCTTTGGGGCTGATGCTTTATACTCGATTCTGGATGCTCGATTCTGGATGCTCGATACACGAAATCCGATACAAGCTCCTCGAAACAAAATCGGGGTTGAGCCGTTATCGAGTATCCGGTATCCAGCATCGAGTATCGAGCATTGCGTAGTTTCTTGACACGCATTTTTCATTTTAATATAGTTTATACCTTAAATAAGCGAAAATTACTCATTTAGCAGTTTGATGTGATCGGCCTATTTTTATTCGCTTCAGGATATCATTTATGAATTTCCTTGTCACTTTAAAAAGCCCCGTTTCCGCCTTGGGTCAGCAGACCATCAATACCCTCCGGGATCTGGGAAGGATTTTTCTGTTTTTTGGTGAAGGTTTCGTGCTCATGTTTACGCTGCCGCTACAGTTTTCTAAATTCAAGCAGCAGGTATATTTCATCGGCATGAAATCGGTGTTTGTCATTTGCCTCACCGGGGCGTTTACTGGAATGGTATTAGGGCTTCAAGGCTATTATGCCTTGCTCAGGGTCGGATCCACGGGTGCCCTTGGGGCTGCCGTGGTCCTTCCGCTTATTCGGGAAATGGGGCCGGTGTTGACCGCTATCATGGTGATTGCCCGCGGTGGGTCAGCCATGGCTGCGGAAATCGGGATCATGCGTATTTCAGAACAAATCGATGCGCTGGAAACCATGGATATCAATCCGATCCGATTCTTAATCAGTCCGCGGATTGCAGCAGCGCTCGTATGCTTTCCATTGCTGACCGCACTTTTCGATGTGGTCGGAATTTTCGGGGGCTACCTGACCGGCTCTGTATTGCTGGGTGTAAATCCGTCGCTGTATTTTTCCAGAGTGGAATCCAGTGTGAATATGGAAGATATTACCGAAGGGTTTATCAAGGCCGTTGTGTTTGCGGTGGTGGTTGTCACTATTTGCTGCTTTCAGGGATATTACACCCATATGCGGGCCGAATACGGGGCCAAAGGGGTGAGCCTTTCAACCACCCGCGCGGTGGTGTTTTCGTGTGTGGTCATACTCATTGTGGATTATGTGTTAACTTCCTTTTTACTGTAAATATTAACATGAGCGCAAAACCATTGATAGAGCTGGATAACGCGGTTAAGCGGTTTGGTGAAAACTGTGTTTTAAACGGCGTGAACTTGAGTATTTTTAAGGGTGAGATCACTTCGATCATTGGCAAAAGCGGGGTCGGGAAAAGTGTGCTGCTCAAACATATCATCGGGCTTTTTGAACCGGACGCCGGCCAAGTGCTTTACAAAGGCCAGGCCTTGAGTTCGATGAAAAGAGATGACAGAAAAATCTTGAAGCGAAAATTCAGTTATATGTTTCAAGAATCTGCTCTTTTTGACTTCTTAACGGTCTTCGAGAACATTGCCCTACCATTGCAGGAAACCACGTCGTTTCCGGAAGCGGAAATCCATCGCCGGGTTCGTGATAAAATGCAGCAGCTGGATTTGCACAAGGTAGATGACAAATACCCTTCGCAATTGTCCGGGGGTATGAAAAAGCGCGTCGCCTTGGCCAGAGCCCTGGTCACCGATCCGGAAATTGTTCTTTTTGACGAGCCCACCACCGGCCTGGATCCTATCCGCAAAAGCGCGGTGCACAGCATGATCTCGGATTATCAGAAGCGTTTCCAGTTCACGGGAATTATTGTCAGCCATGAAATACCGGATATTTTTTTCATATCCCAGCGCGTTGCCATGATTGATAATGGTCAGATTGTGTTTCAGGGAACGCCTGCCGAAATTCAACAGACTCGGGATCCGGTGGTACAAAACTTTATCAAGGGGCTGGAAAGTCCGCATGACGATCTTACCGGCATTGCCTCTCAGTCCTTGGGACAAAAAAGGCTGCAACAGGAAATGAACCGCCTGCAGCGGCATCAGATTCCGTTTTCCATTGTGCTCTTGTGCCTGGACAATTTTGAAGATCTGGATCGTATTGCCGGCCATGTTGCCAGTCAGACCATGTTGAAGAACTTTGCCAATCATGTGAAGCAAAATGTCTATATAACGGATACCTGCTTTCGCTATGATATGAATAAAATTCTGGTGATCCTGCCGGATACCAATTCAGATCAGGCGAATTTATTTTGTGAGAAATTATCCAGGAACCTCGAAACCGATGTTGTCTTTGAATCAGCGGGTTCCAAATCCGGGTTGTGCTATTCAGTCAGTGCCGGCATTGCAGAAGCTGAGAAAGATAGCCATCTTCAATCTCTGCTTGAGGATGCGGAAGCGCGACAGAATATCTTTTACGAATGCAGCCTCTAAGCTTTATACCCTAATTGAGTTAAAACTCAATTAGGATTATGTTTCATCGGAGGAAATATGAACAAAACGTCACTTGAACTGGGTGTTGGTATTTTTGTGCTGATTGGTATTTTGTGTGTTGGATACTTGACCGTGCGGCTCGGCAAGATGGAATTGCTCGGTGACGAGCACTATTATCTCAACGCCCGGTTTATTTCTGTCGCGGGCCTCAAAAAGGGTGCCCAGGTCGTTATTGCCGGTGTGCAGGTCGGCCAGGTGACTCGGATTTCGCTGGATCCCGAGGAACAGGTGGCCATTGTGCGGATGAAAATAATGAAAGACGTTGTATTGACCGATGATGTTATCGCTTCGGTGAAAACCTCGGGATTAATCGGCGATAAATACATCAAACTCTCTCCGGGAGGATCCGATGAAGTCCTGAAGGATGGCGAAATGATTATTGAAACCGAATCGGCGCTCGACATTGAGGAGCTGGTGAGCAAGTATGCTTTCGGAGACGTGGAGAATTGATCTTGACAAACCTATGGAACTTAATCTGTTAGAAGCTATCTCATTTGAGATAGCTTCTATTAGCGCTGCTGTTGGCAGCAGTGAACGGCCATTGAAAAAGAAATCGTAGGAGGTCGGAGATGTCAGAGGAAAAAAAAGATTTTATCGTAAAGGATCGCCGCATATTTTCTCAAGATGCAGAGGAAAAACAAGACGCTGATGAAAAAGCGGCAGAGCAGCCAGCACAACCTGCTGATGATAAACCTGCGGAGCAAAAACCTGAGGAAGAACCCGCAGCCGAGGAGCATGAGGAAGAACCTCAGTTTCCTGAGATAAATTTCCCGACATTCGTTGCTTCGCTGAATGCATCCGCTTTGGTTCATCTCGGCGTCATCGATGATCCGGCGTCAGGGGGAAAATCAAAAAATCTACCCATGGCGAAACAAACCATCGATATATTGAGCATGCTGGAAGAAAAAACCGCAGGAAACCTGGCCAAAGACGAAGCCGACATGCTCAAAAACGTCCTTTATGATTTAAGGATTATGTATGTGAAAGAAAAAGGATAATTGCAATTAAGAATCTTATCCCCAGCTAAAATCAATCTTTTTTTACATGTTACCGGCAAGCGAGCAGACGGATATCACGATATCGTTTCGTTGATGTGTTGCATCAGCCTTTGCGATGAAATTACCCTCCAATTCGGTATGAAAGGCAACACGGTAGCCTGTTCACACCCACATGTGCCACAAAATGAAACCAACCTCGCCTATCGCGCTGCGCTGGCGTTTTTAAACTGCCTGGATGCAAAGGGAGAGCGCGACGGCGTCAGCATTACCATAAATAAATATATTCCGGTGGCTGCCGGTCTTGGCGGTGGCAGCAGCAATGCGGCCAGCGTACTTTTGGGATTAAATCACTTTTATGGTCGTCCCTTCTCAATAAAACAATTAATGTCCATGGGGGTTTTACTGGGAGCAGATGTCCCATTTTTTCTTTTTCAGAAACCTGCGATTGCCACCGGAATCGGTGAAACACTAGAAGCATTTGTTGGCCTGTATCCGTATAAAATTTTGTTGATATCTCCGGAGGTTAGCGTCTCAACCGCAGAGATTTATCGAAAACTGAATTTAAGATTGACAAAATGCAAAAAAAAACTTAGTAATACCCTTTTAAAAAAACGCAGCTTTGATGTGGCGCTCCATTTATGTAATGATCTTGAAGCGGTAAGCGCATCACTACACCCGGAGATTCTATCGGCTAAAGAACACCTGTTAAGTCATGGGGCCCAGGGGGCGCTTATGTCGGGAAGTGGGCCGACGGTATTCGGCCTGTATGATGACATTGAAAAAGCCAGGCAGGCAAAAGTTGCTCTCTCCCATAAGGTCGACGGGCGACTGTTTCTTGCGGATATAATGGTAGATTCAGGCATTGCAATGAAAGAAACCTAAGCCGGTTATGTGGAATTGAAGATTATAGATTTAATATTCAATATTCAATCGAAAATATTCAATTAATGGTGCTGGGGCGTCGACAAGTGGTAAGTCACAGGATTTTGGTTCCTGCATTCGGAGGTTCGAATCCTCCCGCCCCAGCCAATTTTCTATGCGTCTCGACAGGCCAACAAAACCACCCATAAATAAAAAAAGCAACCGGTAAAAGGCAGGCGACATGGAAGGCAAAGGCATTGCAATATTTGCAGGCAACTCAAATCCCGCACTTGCGAAAAAGATTTGTGATTATCTGAACTTACCTCTCGGCGGAGCTAAGGTTTCGACATTCAGTGATGGCGAGATACAGATTGAGCTTGAAGAAAACGTCCGCACCAAAGATGTTTTTGTCATTCAATCCACGTGCGCGCCGGTTAATGACAACCTGGTTGAACTGCTACTGATGATTGATGCCTTTAAACGTTCTTCGGCAAGAAGAATAACCGCCGTGGTTCCTTATTTTGGATATGCCAGACAGGATAAAAAGGTTGCGCCCCGGGTTCCAATCAGCGCGAAGCTGGTTGCGGACATGTTAACGGTCGCCGGTGCAAACCGCATCATTACGATGGATCTGCATGCCGGTCAGATTCAGGGGTTTTTCGATATTCCGGTGGACAACATTTTTGCGGCACCGGTGTTAATTGATTATATTCGCAACAATTTCAACGATAATCTTGCCATTGTTTCTCCCGATGCAGGTGGTGTTGAACGGGCCAGAGCATTTGCCAAGCGGTTGAATGCCGATCTTGCGATCATTGATAAGCGGCGCTCTGCGCCAAATCAGGCCAAGGCCATGTCTGTGGTTGGTGATGTAAAAGATAAGATAGTCGTTATACTCGATGATATGGCAGACACCGCGGGCACCTTAACCGAAGCCGTCGACGCTTTATATAATGCAGGAGCCAAAGAGACTCACGCATGTTGTGCGCACCCGGTGCTCTCAGGACCCGCCATTGATCGGATTACGGCATCGAATCTTAAAAGTCTGGTAGTCACGGACACGATTCCGTTAAAGGCAAACGCAGCCGCCTGCGATAAAATCATTGCCCTGACCATTTCAGAGCTGGTGGGAGAGGCCATTATCCGCAGCTATCGTGGCGATTCGGTAACCACGCTGTTTGTGTAGAGAACTTTGGGGCTTCACCCCACTTGGCTCCGGTCATTAGGATCTGCGCCCCAGAGTAGGTATTGGAATACTGGAATGTTGGAATAATGGAATAATGAAATAGTGCGTTTTGGGATTATGGAGTGTAATGGTTTAATGGCAAAACCTATCATGGAAAATGAATAATAAATGGAAAATATCCTATAAAAACCAATATTCCAATATTCCATCATTCCATTATTCCATGTACCAGACATATTCGGAATGCCCGAAAAATATATATTTTCATTTGATTGAAAAACTATGAGATGGAGACAAGGAGGATTATTACTTGGAACAACTTGAACTTAAAACGAAGATCAGGAAATCTGTGGGAAATGGCCCTGCCAGGGCATTGCGCCGGGAAGGTAAAATACCGGCCGTGCTATATGGACCGAAAACCGAGCCCATACTTCTTTCGGTAGATATCAAAGATATCGAGCAAATTTTAAAACAAGGCACCGTTGGTCAGGCGCTCTTAAGTCTGGTTATTCAAAACGGAGAAAAGGTAACCAAAGCCGCCATGATCAAAGAATTGCAGAGGCATCCGGTATCCGGTAAGTATCTGCATATCGATTTTTATGAAATCGATATGCAACGCAAGATAAATACGACGGTTCCGGTTGTGGTGAAAGGCCAGTCCAAAGG
>JASFPE010000255.1:0-8358 GCA_050116155.1 Desulfobacterales bacterium | reverse complement strand
TACTGTTTTTGTGATTCACTATGATTGGCGGGCATCGTATTTCATCATCGGATTAATCATTCTGGTGATAAATACGATCCTGGCGTTTGCCGTCATAAAAGGCGACCCCAGTGATTTAGGATTGACACCATTCGAGCATCAAACACAGGCTGATATCATAACGGTTAAGGATCAGGCAATTCCGGAAGACAGACCAAAGGATCTGGGCTTAATGGACGCCATGCGAACCCATTCCTTCTGGCTATTTTTAATAGCCATGTTTATATGCGGCAGCGGCGATTTCCTGGTCACCGCCCACTTAATTCCATTGGTAACCGATCATGGTATTTCTCCGACGATCGCCGGAAATATGCTGGCCTGGTTCGGACTAATGAGTATGGGAGGCATCCTGTTCGCAGGACCGGTGTCGGATTGGATCGGCAATAAAACTCCCATCGCACTTAACTTTTTTTTGCGGATATGTGTATATATCTTGATTCTAAATTATCAGAATCTGATATCCTTTTATGTCTTTGCGATGGTTTTCGGATTTACGTTTCTGATTACGGCACCACTCACAGCGACCCTGGCAGGCAGGCTTTACGGATTCGGCCATGTCGGTCTGCTTTCAGGATTTATTACCACTGTTCATCATTTCGGCGGCGGCTTTTGGGCGTACATCGGGGGACTGCTCTTTGATAAGACCGGAAGTTATCGATTGATCTTTATCCTATCAGCCATACTGGCGCTGATTGCTTTGCTGTGCACCATTTTCATTAAAGAAGAAAGGCATTTAAAAAAAATGCCTTAAATTAAAAGTTCCTACCTTTAAGTCTTCTTTCTCCTGGGAAAGCCATTGAGGCCTCCACAAAAATCCAATTTTGCGTTCGGTGTCGAAATATTCTCCGATAAACCTGCCGTATACTTACTAACCCGACCATATGAAGGTCCTTCGTAAATTGGTCGTGACCATTTTACGATATATCGTAAAATGGTCTTGACATTTTGTATCTTTTTCAATAACTTAAAAATATGGAACGCTCATATAAATCAACACTAACCGAGCATCTTCAGCAGCATCGACAAATGATCTTTGTCGTCGGTCCAAGGCAGGTTGGAAAGACGACGTTGTGTACCGGTCTAATTGAAAACGCGCATTATTTTAACTGGGATAATCAAGATCATCGCTATTTGGTTATTGAGGGACCAACACGAATCGGAGAAGAAATTGGCATTGACCAATTACGCGAAAAGCCGCTTACCATTATTTTTGATGAAATCCACAAATATTCAAAGTGGAAAAATTTTCTTAAAGGCCTTTTTGACGTTTATAGCTCCCGATTAAAAATCATCGTGACCGGTAGTTCAAGATTGGATATCTTTAAAAAAGGCGGGGATAGCCTTATGGGTAGATATTTTCTCTATCACCTCCACCCGATATCCGTTCGAGAGATTGTTTCACCTGAACTCGGGCATGATGAAAAACATGATCCGCTTCCCATAGAACAGAAATCATTTGATTCTTTGTTCAATTTTGGAGGTTTTCCAGAACCATACCTGAAAGCCAACATACGATTCTCAAACCGCTGGAAAAAGTTAAGGCAACAACAGCTTTTCACTGAAGATATAAGGGATTTTACGCGCGTGCAGGAAATACATCAAATCGAATTGCTCGCTGAAATTCTGAAGCATCAATCCGGCCAGCTTACAAACTATTCCACGCTAGCCAAAAAAGTGAACGTTTCAGTAGACACAATACGTCGATGGCTAAAGATTTTAGAAGCAATGTATTATTGTTTTTCCATCCAGCCCTGGTCACGAAACGTAATCCGATCCTTACTCAAACAACCTAAAATTTATCTATGGGACTGGTCGCTTCTCGCCGATCCGGGCGCAAAAGCCGAAAACTTTATTGCATCCCATTTGCTGAAGGCGGTGCATTGGTGGACAGATAATGGATTTGGTGAATACGGGTTGTTTTTCGTCCGCGATAAGGATAAGCGCGAAGTCGATTTTTTAGTAATACGAAATCAAAAACCCTGGTTTATGGTAGAGGTAAAAGCGGGCCAGAGCAGGTCACTGAGCAAAGAGCTAATTTATTTTTATGATCACATCAAACCGCTGCATGCATTTCAGATTAATTTTTCACAAGATTATGTTGAAGCCGATTGTTTTAAAGCAAAGAAACCGATCGTTGTTCCCATCAAGACGTTTTTATCTCAACTCGTATAGTCTCAATAGGATCTATTTCTTGCAGCGAATTTTCAACAAAACCGATTTAATCTAATTCCCAAACAAAACCGATTCAAGTCTTTCCAGCGCCCAATCAATCTCTTGTTTTGTAATCACCAGCGGTGGTGCAATGCGGATGGTGTTTTCGTGGGTTTCTTTGCAGAGCAGCCCTTTGGCCTTCAATTCCAAACAATACTGCCGGGCACCTCCGGCATCCGGCATGAGTTCAATGGCCAGCATGAGCCCCTTGCCGCGGACTTCTTTGATGTGGCGCCCGGTGATCCGCTGCTTCAATTTATTCAGAAAATACTCGCCCGTGGCAGCGGCATTTTCAATCATGCCTTCTTCGACCAGAACCTTCAGGGCGGTTCTGGCAATTGCACAGGCCAGCGGGTTTCCCCCAAAGGTGCTGCCGTGCTCTCCGGGTCGCAACACGTCCATGACTTCCTTGTTGGACAGTACTGCCGAGATAGGATAGTAGCCACCGGAAAGCGCCTTTCCAATCAATGTCAGATCCGCTTCAATGCCGTCGTGTTCCTCGGCCAGGAGTTTGCCGGTGCGGCCCAACCCGGTCTGGATTTCGTCCAGAATAAGCACCACGTTTTTTTGTTCACAGAGATGCTTGGCCTCCTTCAAATATCCTGCAGGCGGTATGATGACCCCGGCTTCGCCCTGAATGGGCTCCACCATAAACGCCACCGTGTTGGGGGTTATGGCTGATTCTAATGCCTTTATGTCACCAAAAGGGATAATTTTAAATCCGGGCGTAAACGGACCAAAATTCTCCCTTGAACCGGGGTCGGTACTAAAGCCAACAATGGTAATGGTGCGGCCATGAAAATTATTTTCACACACGAGAATTTCCGCCTGATCCCGGGCAACGCCCTTAACCTTATAACCCCATTTGCGAACCGCTTTAATCACCGTCTCGACCGCTTCGGCGCCGCTGTTCATGGGCAACACCTTGTGGGAATTGGTCAACTCACAAAGCTCTTTATACAGCAGACCCAGTTGATCATTGCGAAAGGCACGGGAGGTCAGGGTTAACTTCTGGGCCTGTTCCAGCATAGTTTGCATAATTTTGGGATGACAATGACCTTGATTTACCGCTGAATAGGCTGCCAAACAGTCCAGGTATTTATTGCCGTCCACATCCCAGACCCACACACCCTGGCCTCGGGCCAAGACCACATCCAGGGGCTTATAATTGTGCGCCCCAAATTCCTCTTCTAATTTTATAAAATACTGTTGATCCATGGCTAACCCATCCTTATTTATATCATTTTCTTTAAAGAAATCATATTTCATTATTTCATAATCGGTCTGCCGGGTCAAACTTACCCACTTAATATCTTTTATTCATTTTTTTTTTTGCGCGATTTGCTCTTTATAATAGAGCAAATCGCATTTTGAAATAACTTCCTACTGAAATCGAAAAGGATTTTTTTATTGTTTATTAAACACGAATAGGCTAAATTTTGCAGAAATTGCTTGGCGCCCGCTATGATTTTCACTTCTTGCCAGATCAGAAGCTCCCGTAGATCCTAAAACACAACAACAATATTTATTAATACCAATTTTAGCTTGTTTTCTAAAAATAAAGGAAAATCGACATGAATGTCACCCGACGCGATTTCATTAAAGGATCTCTTATGCTGGCTGGCTCCATTTTCCTGCAACTGAATTCCGCAAATGCAGCCCAACCCAGAGATAAACAATGGTTGCCAGCATACGGGAAGCTGGAAAACGAAGGCAAGCTGGCGCAACGGGTAGAGGAAGCCTACGCCATCTTTGAGGAATGCCGGCTTTGCCCCCGCCAGTGCGGGGTAAACCGGCGAAATGGTGAACGCGGCTATTGCAGGGCACCTTCAAACGTGATGGTCTATTCTGCGCAACCTCATTTCGGTGAAGAAGTTTCCCTGGTGGGCAGGCACGGATCCGGCACCATCTTTTTTTCGAACTGTAACCTGAGGTGTGTGTTCTGCCAAAACTGGCCGATTAGCATTGAAGGCCAGGGAAGAGGCTTTACCGACGATCAACTCGCCCAGATGATGCTTCACCTGCAAGAGATCGGCTGCCATAATGTCAATCTGGTCACCCCCACCCATGTCATGCCCAATATCGTCAATGCCACCCGCATGGCTTTTAAGAACGGGCTGCGAATTCCCCTGGTATACAACACCAGTGGCTATGAAAGCGTTGAGATGTTAAATCTGCTTGATGGCATTGTGGATATTTACCTGCCGGATATGAAATATATGGATTCCGAGAAGGCCGCCAAATATTCATCCGGGGCTTCCGATTATCCGGAAGTGGCAAAGGCTGCCATCCTTGAAATGCACCGGCAGGTTGGTCTTCATCAGGTCGATGCGCAAGGAATTGCCACCAGGGGTGTGCTGATCCGCCATCTGGTCATGCCCAATCGGGTGGCCGGAACAAGAGCCTTTGTCCAGTGGGTTGCCGGAAATCTCCCCAAATCCACCTACGTCAATATCATGCATCAATACCATGTGGATTATAAGGCCTTCGAATATCCCGAAATTTGGCGCGCCATTACGGTCGAGGAATATTTAGAAGCTATGCAATGGGCGCAAGATTATGGCTTGACAAATCTGGATCCCAAATCATTGGTAATCAGAGATTTTTTTGTCAAACATGAAAGGGGGGAAAATTGAAAAATATTGATCAATAATTTTGTCAATCGCTGATATTGAGCAAAAATTTGAACAATCAATTTCATTTTCCAACAATGAACGCCGTTTCAATTTATATATTTGTCTCAATTCCAAAAAGGGCTTGCTTAATGGAGGTCATAGTAATATTGGTTGGGTCTATTATGGCAGCCAAACTTATATGGGATAATTGGGGAACACGTTCAGGAATAGACCGGCGACAACGCCAGGATCCATGGCCGTTTGCGGATAGAAGAAAGCGTACAGAGCGCAGAAGCGGCAGTGATCGTAGAAAGAGCTTTTATATTCATAGGAGAACTGCGTTAGATCTACGAGAAGCCTTTAGAGATCTTTAAAAGGATAAAAATGGGTGGCAGATTTGGGAAATATGGTGACACCAAAAGGAAAGCTAAAATCCGTCGAAGCGGTACCTTTGGGAAAAACAATTACAAAGTTACCCCCAAAACTCATAAAAGCCAAAAGTCCAAGCTAAAGCAAAAAATCGAAAACCCCTCCGCTTAGACCGGCGTCTACCTCATGATCAATCAGGCCGAATCCATATCGGTCACAACCACCAAAACACTGGACGATGTATTAATCGCCCCTCTGGTTTCAAAAGTTTGACATAATGAAGATCGCAATCTATAATTGATAAAAGGTAGCACAATCTTTCTCTAAATATATTTCGGAGTGACAATTTAATTATCCAAAAAGGGGGTTCTTGGGGGTCCCCTTTTTCCTTCAACATGTTAGGAGAAAATTCAATGTATTCTAAAACGTTAAAATGCGTTGTCCTGGTAACGATGTCGATTGCTTTCATGCTGGTTGCCTTTGAGCTTTGGGCAGAAGACAAGGTTACTTCAGGTGATCAGGTTGCGGTGGTAAACGGTGTCAACATTTCCAGTACGGAGTTCGAAAGAGAATTGGACTTTTACATGTCTCAGGCTTCCCAACGGGGACAACAGATACCCGAATTCATGGTGCCAAAATTGAAAAATGACATTCTAAATAGTCTCATTGACCGTGAGTTACTCTATCAGGAAAGTCAGAAAATGAAAATCACGGTTGATTCAAATGCAGTTGCAGGCCAAATGGCTTCCATCAAACAACGATTCCAAAGCCCGGCCGAATTCCAGGCGGCCATAAAACAGTTGAATCTTTCAGAAGCGGACATTCAAGCACAGATATCACGGGACATGGCCATTCGGGAACTCATCGATAAACAGGTCGCCCAGAAGGTTGTCGTCACCGACGAGGAAACAAAAGCCTATTATGACGCCAACACGGATCAGTTTAAGCAACCGGAACAGATTAAAGCCAGACACATCTTGATTAAGGTCGACGCCAATGCATCCGAAGCCCAAAAAACAGATGCGCGACAAGAAATAAAAAAAATTCAACAGAAATTAAAAACCGGTGACGATTTCGCCGGCCTTGCCAAAGAATATTCGCAGGGCCCCAGCAGTGTAAAAGGCGGTGACTTGGGCTTTTTTAGACGCGGACAAATGGTGAAACCCTTTGAAGATGCTGCCTTTGCATTGAAACCCAACGAAATCAGTGACATCGTGGAAACGCAATATGGCTATCATCTTATAAAAGTTGAAGAAAAAAAGCCCGAAACAACCCTCGCATTTACGGATATCAAAGATCGTCTCAACCAGCATCTAAAAGAACAGAAAATCGATAAGAAGGCCAAAGAATATATCGATCGGCTGAAAAAAGACGCAAAAATTGAAAAAAATCTATAGGCATGGGCCATACTCGTTGAAAAGGAGACTACCGCCAAAATAAAGGTGATGTCGCCTGAAGATACCCTGGAGCTGTAAAACCAAATCCCAAATTCCAAATAAATCCCAATGACCAAAATTCAAAATCTCAAACGTTTTGGTCATTGAGTATTGGAATTTGGGATTTATTTGTTATTTGGGTATTGTAATTTGGTGCTTTCGAGTTTGGTGTTTGGAATTTATTAATTGAAAGACGCCACTATATTTAGATAGCTTGTTCGACTCTTTAAATGTATTTGCAGGACACAACACTAGGTGGGGCCATGCAATTATTCTGAGTTAGACGGGGTATTGACACCGCTTCCATGTTGCCTGATATATTCATACATCACAATGGAAGCAGCAATACTGACGTTTAAGCTTTCAACTTTTCCAAATTGTGGGATCCTCAGCGCCTTTATCTTACGAAACTCTTTTTTGCAAAAGCTAAAGCCAAACTCCTCATTGCCGAAAATAAATGCACTTCGCCTGGGCAGATGAATCCGTGGGAGCTCTTCCCCGGCCGCCGGCTCCAGCGTATACAAGCAATAATCACGCCGCGTCAGTTCTGTATAGCAGCTACTAAAATCGCTGTGAAATCTGGCCGGCACATATTTAAATGACCCCTTGGCCGGCGCCGGATCAAAGAAGCTGGTTCCAATCACATGCACCTCAAACGCACCCAGTGCATCGGCACTTCTGAATATTTTTCCAATGTTAAATCCAGGCTTTAAACCATCGAGCACAACCACAAATTCATGTACTCCGGGGGCGGCCAAAAGGTTTGCCCGCTTCTGTTTCTCAAAGCGCTTTATGGCAGACAATCTTTCTTGGTGCAAACGCCGCCGCAGATTTCTCAGTCCCATTGATTTTTCTCCTATCTCAACACCTAACTCGCACCTCGTAACGCGTAACGCCTAAATTTACAATTTTTCAGCATAGCGCTAAAGCTTCACTGCGTGCCCAGCATTCCAGAATTCCAAATGAGGTGAAGCCCTTACATTTATAGCTCAGTTACCAAATTAGAAGCAAGTTTAGAATCATTGATATGCGTTGCTTCGATAGACTTCATCATATAAACACCGAAAACAGGCGAAGGTTATCTATTGTTGCAAATTTTTTGTTATCAGGATAAGAAATAAGACAATCATCAGCCAGAGACACATAGTGGCTGGAAGATTCAGGTAAAAACCGTTTCAGACTAAAATGTGAAAGGCATTGAAAAATGAATACAAATACAAGAGAAAGTATCCAGCAGGAAATTCGAAGAAGAGCCTTTGAGAGGTTTGACTATCTTCAAGAAAAAAAGGTCAATCTGCAGAATTCCAGACACACCTTAGATGCTTTGCAAGACGTAACAGGTTTACCTCGCATGGAACTGGAAACGATTGCCGAGGAAGTAAGAAATTCATTTGTGGCATATCAAGAAAGTTTCTTCTCGATCAAAAATCAAATGATTTGGGTGTTCGGTTCATTGGGGTTCTTTGCTTTTCTCATGTGGTTGATAATAACCTTATACTAATCCTCATCACTTAAACACCTTCATTCTATTGTCTTTTAACGATCAGCTAATCTCTCCCTTCACTAATGATTTCTTCCAAGGCAGCGACCAAATTGATCTCTCCTGCAGTTGCAGTACCCGTCATAATTGAGGTTTCGACCAGTATTTTTTTCAATTCTTCAGGCGCCATTGAAGGATCTAACGAAAG
>JASFPE010000254.1:0-8370 GCA_050116155.1 Desulfobacterales bacterium | reverse complement strand
GGTACCGACGCGCATACATTTGAACCCAAGCCCCAACAAATGACGGCTTTATCAAAGGCCAAGATCTATTATAGCGTCGGCATCGAGTTCGAGCAGGTATGGCTTAAGAGATTTCAAGCGGCGAATCCCAGGCTGTTGATCATTATGACGGATTCCGGCATCAAAAAAATTCCCATGAGCAAATTCAATGACCACCAACATGAAAGCAAACCGAGTCATCGTAACAGCAGCTTAGATCCTCATGTCTGGCTTTCACCGCCGTTGGTTGTGATTCAGGCGCACAATATTCGGGATGGATTGATATCTGTCGACCCGGACAATGCCCACATTTATAAAGCCAATTGTGATCGATTTGTGGGTGAAATAAACGATCTCGACACCGAACTCAAACGCGTATTCGGCGACAGAAAAGATCTGCAGTTTATGGTTTTCCACCCTTCCTGGGGATATTTCGCGCACGCATACCGGATCAGGCAAGTTCCGGTTGAATTAGAAGGTAAAGCACCCAAGCCTGCCGAACTTCAACACCTTATCCAGTATGCCAGAGAACATGAAATCAAAGTAATTTTCGTACAGCCTCAATTTTCAACCAGCAGTGCCAAGGTTATTGCCAAGGCGATTGATGGTCAGATCGCTTTTGTAGATCCTTTAGCAGAGAACTGGGCTGAAAATTTACGGGAAGTCGCCCGCAAATTTGACGCCGCGTTGAGAGAGGTAAAAAAATGAACCAGCGCATTATCAAAGTCCGAGATCTAAATTTTTCCTACAACGGACAACCTGTCCTACGGGACGTCGATCTGGAGGTTGCAGCAGGTGATTTTATAGCCATGATTGGCCCCAATGGTGGTGGCAAGACCACCCTGCTCAAGCTCATGCTGGGTTTGCTTTCAGCGGATCGGGGCCAAATTCTTATTTTTGGAAAATCACCGAAAGCGGTCTCTCACCGCATCGGCTATGTCCCCCAGGATGTGCATATCAATAAGGATTTTCCGGTTTCCGTACTCGATGTGGTGCTGATGGGGAAATTGAAGCCCGGGCGAGGCTGGACCCGGCATTCTGATAACGATAGAGCCGCCGCTCGTCAAGCCCTGGAAAAAGTCGAAATGGCCGATCATGATGATCGCCGCATTGGCGAACTCTCGGGAGGCCAACTCCAGCGGGTTTTTGTTGCCCGGGCGCTGGTCACCGAACCGGATCTTCTTTTTTTAGATGAGCCCACAGCCAGTATTGATACCAAGGGCCAAAGAGAGTTTTACACCCTTTTAAAGGAATTAAATGAGAGCATTACCATTATCGTTGTCAGTCATGATCTGATGGTGGTTTCGGGTTATGTCAAATCCGTTGCCTGCGTGAACCAGCGGTTACATTATCACGGTCATGCCGAACTCACCGGCGAAATGATTGAACTGATGTATCAATGCACGGCCGAAGAGGTTTGTCCGGTTGAACTCATTGCCCACGGGGTGCCTCATCGGGTGTTGCACCCCCATGAGGAGGAATAGAAGTAGCAGTTTTCTCCATCAATTGTCGATTCAAGAAACCTTGGACCGAAGGCAAGAGCCTCATTATGTTTGAAGCACTTCAATTCGAATTTATGCAAAATGCGCTCATGGCCGGTTTGCTGGCCAGCCTGATTTGCGGCATTATGGGCACCCTGGTTATTGTCAACCGTCTCGTTTTCCTTTCCGGGGGAATCGCCCACGCCGCATATGGCGGTATTGGATTGGCCTTTTTCTTCGGATGGCCATATTTATTGGGGACCATCGGTTTTTCTCTCATCATGGCGCTGTTTATGGCAACTGTAACCTTAAAAGCCAAGCATCGATCCGACACTATCATCGGGGTGCTGTGGGCGGTGGGCATGGCACTCGGTATCATTTTAATTGATTTAACCCCGGGCTACCATGTGGATCTGATGAGTTATTTATTCGGAAGTATCCTAACCGTCCCGGACTCGGACATCTGGCTGATGCTGGGGGTCGCCGTCATCATCATCTGTGTGGTGACCTATTTTTATAATGATTATTTGGCCCTGTCCTATGATGAGGAATTTGCCCAAATACGCGGCGTACATGTTACAGGGCTATATTTCGTGCTGATTGCGTTGCTTGCGGTAGCTGTGGTGATGATCATCCGGGTCGTGGGCCTGATCCTCGTTATCGCCCTGTTGACCATCCCACCGTACATTGTGGAAAAATATTCGAAATCGCTTTTCAAAATGATGGTATTTTCCTGTTTTTTGAGCGCCGCCTTTACCATGATCGGTCTGTGGATATCTTTTGCCCTTAATTTAACTTCCGGTGCTTCCATCATTTTGGTGGCCGGTGCCGGCTTTCTCATATCGTTAGCCATAGAGCGCGTAATTCCAAAAATCTCTAGACGGGCCAATAGAATGGTTAAAGAATGATGCAATCAGGATAAGTCCGCCAGAAATATGGCGGATAAACCGGATAATTAAAAGTGATCTAAAGTTAATGAGTCGCTTCGCTCCGTCTTCAAATAAAATAGATAGAATTCCATAACTTTAGGCACTTTAGGCATTTTAGTTCACTTTAGACACTATTGAATATGACATAATGGCATTTTAAAATATACGCTCTTACATAAGGTATAAAAATAACAATTGAGGGATGTTATGTGTCATCAATGCGATTATACCAAATTACTCGAAGAATCCGGATTGGAACCTACGCCGAAGCGCTTACAGCTGCTGGAAGTCATTGGAAACAACAACAGCCCCTTGAGTGCCCGGCAAATTTTTGAGACACTGAAACGGACCCATAACATTAATCGGGTAACTGTCTATCGAATCCTGGATCGTTTGGTGCAAATTGGGCTCGTAGATCGCATCAGCGGCGGGGGACGTTCATTTGTGTATGGTTTGGCGCCCAATGACAACCATCCCGCCCATCCCCACTTTTTCTGCAAAAGCTGCGGAAACCTGGAGTGTCTGAATCCACAAAGCCTGCATGTTAATATGGAACCCATGCAGCGAACCTTTCCGGGTTCGATTGAAAATATTGAAGTGCGTATTGACGGGGTGTGTAAAAACTGTCTGCGAAATGAGAGAAAGTTAGTTCATTGAGTTTGGTTTTATTATCTCAAAAAAAGAAAAGATATTGTTTCTCCGGGGGTGGCGTGGAAATGATCTCAATTGTATGTGCATCGATACTGACTACCTGTCTGCCGCTGATTCTATTCATTTTGAATTTACCTTTGACCCTGATCCAGGTTTCATTTTCCAGCTTTTGAGTCTCTTCACTGTTTACTGAAATCGATAGTGGCAATGCATCTGCAGCGCAACAGATAATAGCAAAGCGGAAAATTTTGAAATTTTTTTCAGGGCTTTTTTTATTTCGGAAAACCATGCCTTCAGTGACGACCTGAGTTCCTTCAAACTCATCCGAATTTTTCAACAAATCTAAAAGCGACGCCGATTTAACCGATGAATCCCTGATAGATTTCTGTTCCGGTTGAGGTTGGGGAGTCAAAATTATTTCGTCAGCATCAAAGGTTTTATTCACCAGGGCGTGCGCGCCTAAACTTTGGCCATATACGCTCCAAAGGAAAAGCGCCGGTAGAAACAAAATGGCGGCGCGCAGCCATGCGTCCATGATGTTGGGTCGGCTTTTTTTCTGTGAGAACCCAGAAATGAGCGCCACCATGTAAATCAGCAGCAAAACCAGGGCAAGTATCATTATGGGTCTCAATTTGGGATGAATAAAAGCCTTATAACGATTGCCTCTCAGCAACCATAAGTAGCTGTCGATCCAAATAAAAAAAATTAGCGCCGGAAGGCAAGCGGTAAGCACAGCAACTATGTTTTTTGCTTTTTCTTTCATTTGAAGACAACATCCCGAAAGATCATACTCAAGAAAACCAGCAGAAATGTTATACTGGACAAAGCTATGATGGCACGGTTTCGGAAAATTCGGCCATACATGAGCAGCAGTTTGATATCCAGCATGGGGCCGAGGATCATAAATGCCAGTTGCGCTGAAACCGGCACCAGAGTCCATTGAAATGATGCGGCCACAAATGCATCGGCTTCGCTGCAAAGGTTTAATACAACGGCCATCACCATCATAATTAAAATCGACGAGGCCGGAGTGCTGGCAATGGAAGAAAACAGGTAACGGGGTGCCAGCGCCTGAACTGATGCCGCTAAAAAAGCGCCGATCACCAAGAATCGACCAATGTCAAAAAAGTCATTGGCTGCATGACGAACCGCCAGTGTGATTTTCTCACGCAGTCGGATGTTGGTGCCCGATCGTGCAAGATCAGCAAAGGCAGAGTATTTTTGATGTTCAGACGTATCTGACCGAATTGCCCGGGTTTTGGTGAAAAAGGTTTCCATTAATAGACCCGCAGCGATCGCGATTAAATAGCCAAAAGCCAGGCGGTTTACGACAATTGACCAGTCGAAGAAGTAGGCGACCGACGTGGAGGCCGCCGCCACCGGGTTTACGATAGGTCCTCCCAACAGAAACGCAATGGCGGCGCTCAATGGCACGCCTTTGTTCAGCAGTCGTCTAACCACCGGAACAATTGCGCATTCACACACGGGAAAAAGAATACCCAGTCCGGCTGCCATAAATACAGTCGTAAAACGGCCCTGCGGCAACCATCTGGTGATTTTTTCCTGTGGCAGAAAAACTTCAATGCACCCACCGACGAGCGTCCCGATAAGCATAAACGGAAATGCCTCCAGCACGATGGAAATAAAAGTGATTCCCATGGTATTGAATTGCGGTGCATTCCGGAAGAATATCAACAAGCACAGGACGAGTAAAACAAAGCCTATCTGCGCCCAGCGCAAGGCTTTGCCACCTTCTTGCTGATCGTTATGCTGATGATAGATCTGGCCGGCGGTTGCAAACGTTTTCATGATCGAGGGTATAAATCAAGAGGCAGAGACTACTTAACTTGGTACGAAGTTATCAAAAAAAAAAGCAGAATTCCAAACGATACCAATTTTTCACTTTAGGTCCGATAAATATTTAATGCAAGCTTTGAGTGTTATGTCCTCTAAAAAATCAAATAATCCACCGCGATTATTGAGGAAGGAATTTGATATGGCAAACTGGTTTCAGAGGCCGCCTCTCTTGTTCGAAGGCGAGGCGTAAGTCGACGAAAAAGCGGAGCATACACGGAAGTATGTGAGCATTTTTTGTCGGCTTACAACGCAGCATTCGGACAAGAGAGGCGTCCTCTGATGCCAGTTTTAGCCGCATTTATTGAAGCCGCAGAAGTGACACATCATACAGCCCTCTTCGAAACTAACCGTCTGGCCGCATTCTGGGCATTTTTCGCCCAATAGACTGTATTCGGTCTTGTGGTGGCGGGGTGCGTTTTCACCGCTTAAATATTTTTTCTCCAGAACCCTGGCAATGGCATCGGGGATGGACAATACCAGGCCTCCATCCTGGAACACCGGATATTCGCCGCCAATGCCTTTCAGCTGGTCGACAATTTTATCGACCGTGACCCCGGATCTCAGGGCAAGCGAAACCAGACGGCCAATGGCTTCGGTTTTGGCCGTGGTGGATCGTCCGGATTTGCCGATGGTGGCAAACACTTCAAAGGGTTTGCCTTCATATTCGGTGACCGTAACATAGAGTTGGCCATATCCGGTTTTGATTTTGGTGGTAAAGCCACCCAGGGTCTCGGGCCGCTCCTTGACCGCGCCAAAAAAACGCTCTTCCGCTTTATCTCTTTGGGAAAAGGAAAGTACCTGGTTTTCCTTGC
Organism: Desulfobacterales bacterium; assembly: GCA_050116155.1. Lineage (GTDB taxonomy): Bacteria > Desulfobacterota > Desulfobacteria > Desulfobacterales > JAHEIW01. The sequence goes on along the minus strand of JASFPE010000254.1, from coordinate 2,622 downwards.
TACCATCCCTGTAAATGGTGACGCCCTTGCAATTGAGTTCATATGCAAGATCATAAACTTTGCGAACATCTAGCGCGGTGGCATCATGGGGTAAGTTAACGGTTTTGGATACCGCATTGTCGGTATATTTCTGAAAAGCAGCCTGCATGCGGATATGCCATTCGGGGGAAACATCGTGGGCGGTGACAAATACTTCTTGAACATCTTTGGGGATTTCGTCAATATCTTTGATACTTCCTTTTCTAGCAATGGTATCCATCAATTCGCGGCTGTAAAATCCTCTGTCCCGGGCAACCTTCTCAAAATACGGGTTTACCTCCAGAAGCTTGTCGTTGTCCATCACGGTGCGGACAAAGCTCAATGCAAACAACGGTTCAATTCCGCTGGAGCATCCGGCAATAATACTCAAGGTGCCGGTGGGTGCAATGGTCGTGGTGGTGGCATTTCGATATCTTGGGCCTTGTTCTTTGAAAATGCTGTCATCAAAATTTTCGAAGACACCGCGCTCTTCCGCTAAATTTTGAGAGGCTTCATGGGCGGCCTCCTGAATGAATTGCATGACGGATTCCGCAGTTTCCAGGGCCTGGTCAGTGTTATATGCTATTTTCAGCTGAAACAGCAAATCCGCAAAACCCATTACTCCCAGACCGATTTTACGGTTGCCGTGCACCATCTTCGTAATCTCCGGTAGCGGGTATTTGGACATATCGATGGTGTTATCCAAAAACCGCACGGTTGTGTCCACGACCGCTTTCAAGCCGTCGAAATCGATCACTGCGCCATCATCATTTTCAATCACGAATTTTGCCAGATTGATAGAGCCCAGGTTGCAGGCTTCCATTGGCAGCAATGGTTGTTCCCCACAGGGGTTGGTGCTTTCGATATCACCCAGGTTCGGTGTCGGATTGTCCTGGTTGATGCGATCCAAGAATATAATTCCCGGATCACCGTTTTCCCAGGCCTGGTTTACCAGGATCGAGTAAACCTCTGTGGCATTTAAGCTTCCCTCGTGTCTCTGGTCCCGTGGATCGACGAGATTATATTCTTTGTTATCGGCAACCGCCTTCATAAAATTATCGGTCACGCCGACGGAAATATTAAAATTGTTCAACTCCCGGTTATCTTTTTTGCTATAGATGAATTCCATAATGTCGGGATGATCGACGCGTAAAATTGCCATGTTGGCGCCCCGGCGGGTACCTCCCTGCTTAACCTGTTCGGTGGCGGTGTTGAATATCTTCATAAAGGACACCGGACCGGATGCCACCCCTCCGGTGGTACCCACGGTACTGTTTTTTGGCCGCAACCGCGAAAAGGCAAAGCCGGTGCCACCACCGGATTTGTGGATTAAAGCCGCGTTTCTCAGGGCGCCAAAGATGCCCTCCATACTGTCTTCCACAGGCAGGACAAAACAGGCTGCTAATTGACCCAGTCGGCGTCCGGCATTCATCAGCGTCGGGGAGTTGGGCAAAAACTTGGATTCCGTCATGAGGCTGTAAAAGACCTCTTCGGTTCTTTTTACTTTTTTGGCATTAGCGCCGTAATTTTTCTCGGCTTTGGCAATATGCCGGGCCACCCGCCTGAACATCTGCTCGGGGGTTTCGATGATTTTGCCGCGGCTGTCTTTGCGCAGGTATCGGCGTTTAAGAACGGTTCTGGCATTTTCGGAAAGATTGAGTTCACTTTGCCTGAAAATGGAATTGTCCAATCTTATGGGCGAGGGTTTGGTGAGTCCAAATTCTAGCAGTTTTGCTTCGATCATTTTTTCGATAAATGATATGGTAATGGTTTGAAACTCCATTTTGGAGATTTCTTCGCGTAACGATCGACTGATACCCATTGCCTGATCCATATCAATTGGGTTGTCCTTGACGAGAATGTTTGTAAACAACTGATCATCCCACGTGCACGTCTCCAGATCAAAGCGCCCTTCGCTCGTAATCAGAAATTTTCCTTTTTGCCCCATAGAACCGTCTCCTCTAAATCAATGCTAAAAACCACGAAGAATCAAACACAACCCTGATTATGGACTAATGTGAAAGTTGTGACAAACTTGAAAATATTGCTTAATTGAAAAATTTCAAGCAAGGGATTGGGTCGATTCAAATTTTTAAGCAGAAATATGGGCAAACACACCACTAAAAAACCCCTTGAATGAAAGAAGGGGATGCAAGCTTAACTGGAACAAATGAACTACATGAATCGACCGGATGAGTTGAAAACACCTAACTATTGCACACAATATATTGTGTTGTCAAGATAAAAATATCGCAATACCTTGAATAATTACTAGGCAGGACCGGAACCGGTCCTGCCTTCAACCACAACAAGGTGAAACGGCCTGACGCAAGTCATCTTTTACCCGAACAATCGTCAGCCCGTTTGGTCATTATTGTTGTCCCTGCCTCTTTTTCCATTCCTGATAGGATTTCCATTCCTTCCATTGCTGGAATTCCTTGTGATCAGCCGAGTCTTGGGCTGATTTTTTCCATTCCAGATACTCCTGGAATTCCTGGAAATCAGCCGAGCCTTGGGCTGATTTTTTCCACTCTTGATACTCGTGAAATTCCTGCTTTTCTTTTTTCCATTGCTGGAAATCCTGGAAATCCTGGAAATCCTCGG
>JASFPE010000253.1:0-8398 GCA_050116155.1 Desulfobacterales bacterium | reverse complement strand
TAACCATGATAAGGATAACAGTTGCCTGAAACCGGCTCGCCAATTCTCTCACATGGGGACGTATCATTTCCGCTCTTTTTGATCCGTCTAAAGGGACCAGGATTTTCTCATACATGGTTAATCTTCCCTCTTATTTAATGCTCGTTGAAAGGGTTTTTGATGAACCATTGGGGGCAGGCTAATTTTCCCTCTGCGGTAAAATTATAAGAGCAAAGCATGTGCCAATTTGAGGCCAATTCGGAGGTGAATTTTCTGATACGGGTGAATTAAAACAGGCGGGCTGCAAATTTAGAATAAATATCAAATAGTTTCCACCTTAGATGAAGTTGTTTTTTCCACGAGGCGATTACTTTTTTTTCAGGCTGCTAATGCTGAAAAAAATAGGAGCTAATAGATGTTTTAAAATCAGATAAACAAGTTCTGCTTTTTTCTTTCAATCAGAACTGTGAGTTCTATTTCAACTCAAATTCGAAGTACAGGCTGTCTTTTGATTCCGCTTTTGCCAGAACCTCTTTGATCAGGCTGTCTTCTTTGGCCTGGGCGTATCCGGCGCTGATTCGAATGTCGAACTCGGTGCCTGTATTTGCATTCCGCAGATCTTGGATCTTCAACTCCCGGGCCAGACGGGTGGAGAACCTGCGGGCTTCATCCATTTCGGCGTCGTGCAGCACGACGAGGATTTTGTCCAGACTGTAGCGGGAACAGGAATCTGTGAGATCGAGACGTTGCTTTATTTGATCAGCAAAGTTTTTGAGTATGGTTTGACCCGCCACATGCCCCATTTTCTCGTTGATTTCTGCCAGGTTTTCAACCGTGAACATAACCACGGAAAAGGCGATCTGGTGGCGTCGCAGGTGTGCCAATTTTTCCTGTACCTTTTTCTCTGCCTGCACCGGGGTGGCCATGCCTGTCAGGGCATCGCGTGGTCGTTCCAGACCCTGTATGAACTGTTGAACCGCCGGGTCGGGAAAGCGCAGGATTTCCTCGGGGGTGCCTTCGAACCGGATTCTGCCTTCATCCAGCATAGCAATTCGTTGGGAAAAATAAAAGATCTCCGGAATTTCATGGCTGATCATCACTGCCGTAAAGCCTAATTTTTTCTGAAAATCGACAATCATGCTGTAGACTGCGTTTGTGCGGATGGGATCAAGTCCTGTAGTCGGCTCATCCAGAAGGACCACTTCCGGGTCAGTCACGAGGGCTCTTGCCAGCGCAACCCGCCGCTTCATACCTCCCGAAATCTGACTCTGATACTTGTCCTGGATTTCCTGCAGCTCAAACAAATGCAGCTTGTCCCGCACCCGCTCCCTGATGTCGGCTTTCGGTAAAGATGTCCTCTGCTGAAGCGGAAAGGCGATGTTTTCATAGACGGTCATGGAATCAAATAGCGCGGCATCCTGAAATACATAGCTGAATTTCTCCCACAGCCTGTTTATTTCGGACCTTTTCATCTTTGACAGCGGTCGTCCGTTAAAGAAGATTTCTCCTGCATCAGGAATCATAAGGCCGATCATGTGTTTGAGCAGCACGCTCTTGCCTCCACCGCTCTTTCCGATGATTGTCGTAACTTCCCCCTGGGAAATACTCAGGCTTACGCCCCGGAGCACCTGGAGGGTGTCGAACTTCTTACAGACCTTGTTAAACTGGATGAGTGGCTGTTTCATCTTCTGCCTTCATTTTCATCGACACCGCTTACCGCAATTTATCTCAGTCGAGAAATATTATCCAGATGTGCTATACTCATCATTTATATAGATTTCTCTAATTAATATCCGTCTTTGAAATAATAATCAGAATCGACACCGAATTCTTCAAGATCATCTTCATCCATTTCATAGACTTCATAATTGGAGACATCAATTCGGCGAAGGCCATCTTTAGTTCTGGAGATAATACCGGTGGCTTCAACTTTGTTGCCGACTTCATACTGCAGATTTTTTCCTTCTTCATTCAGTTTAACGACATAAATTTCGGTTCCGGTTGCGATGCCAACCTGGTAAGATTTCCATTTATGCCCGATTTCTCTGACAATTCCGATGATTGTTATTTCTTTATTGCTCTCTTTTCGTTCTTTTCCCATGGTTTATACTCCGGGGTTTAATTTTCAGCCTGAAATATTTCGTATCCTAAACCAGATAAGCAAAAAACATGCTAATTTTATAACTTCTTGGAATTAATTGGTTTTTCAGAAACTGCATAAAAGAGTCGGAATTATGTGTTCCGGTTATTGAAGGGGAATCCATTTTTCTAGAAAAGCGGGTTTTTATTGACAAACAGCTCTTTTTTTTATTTATCATATTCTATCGCTGCAATTAACCCGACAATATTCCAATTCGGTACCTGAAATGAAATCCGTTCTCATTATTTCTTCGAAAGAAGAAGTCCGATTGATTCGTGAATCGTTACCATCCGATTACCAGGTGGAGAATGCGGATAGCGTGAAGGACGCCCTTGAACTGCATCGCCAATGCTCGTTTGATGTTATTTTTTCTGATTTAGAATTGCTGCGGGATACTTCCGAGACGGATACTGTTGCCGAGGCGATTGAGCTCTTCAAAGAAATGAATCCGCTGGCTGAGATTTTGATATTATCATCGAAGGCATTCATTCGCGATACTGTCAAAGCAGTCAAGGCCGGAGCCCAGGACTACCTGACCTATCCCGTCGATCCTTCTGAGGTCCGGCTTGTCATCGAATCCTTGAATGAATCTGCCGTGAAAAATCTGGAACTGGATTATTTGAGGGATAAATTCTGGAAACCCGAATGGCAGGATATCATCGACTCACGCAATGCCGGAATGCGGGAAGTGTTCAATAAAATTCGTGCTGTTTCCCCGACCAAAGCTACTGTGCTGCTTATCGGTGAGACCGGCACCGGCAAAGGCTTGCTGGCGAGGATGATCCATATGCATAGCAACCGCTGTGATGATCCGTTTGTCAGTGTCCATTGCGGCGCAATTCCGGATACACTTCTTGAAAGCGAACTTTTCGGGCACGAAAAAGGGGCTTTTACCGGTGCGGTGCGCAGAAAGCCGGGTAAATTTGAAATGGCCCGCAACGGCACTATATTTTTGGATGAAATCGGCACCATTACACCCTCGGCGCAGGTTAAGTTGCTGCAGGTGCTGCAAGACGGCACCTTCAGTCGGGTCGGTGGTGAAGAGGCGTTGCAAACCGACGCCAGGGTGATCACCGCCACCAACGCCGATCTTGCCGGGATGAGCCAACGGGGCGAGTTCAGAAAAGATCTTTATTATCGCCTGAACGTTTTTCCGATCGAAATTCCCCCGCTCAGGGAGCGCGTCGAGGATATTTCTCAGATTGTTGAAGTGTTTTTGATAAAGCTGAAGCAAAGACACGAGAAGAATATCCATTCTGTCCATCCACATGTTCTGCAGACTTTCAGAAACTACAACTGGCCCGGCAACATCCGCGAACTGGAAAACCTCATGGAACGGGCCTGTATCCTGGAAACGACAAATGTGTTGACACCCGAGAGTTTTCCTGCCGGGCTTTTCGAATCCGGCGATCTGCATGCCGTGTTGCCGGTCGTAGCGCCCCTTCCGCTTGCAGACGCCCGCAGGCTTGCCATTGAGGAATTTGAACGCCAGTACCTCAAAGAGCTGTTTACCCGCAGCAAGGGCAGGGTCAATCGTGCCGCAGAAGACGCCGGTATCAGTTCCCGCCAGTTGAACAAGCTGATGGTGAAATGCGGCATCCAGAAAGAAGCTTTTAAAGAATGAAATCTACACCGGAATACATTGCGGTATAGTCGCCGAATCTTTAATACCTTAAACGGTTAAGATCGTTTTCTGGCCCATTATCACTCCAACTTTCCTTTCGATTGCTCTGTTAGTTTCCGATGTCTTGTTGAAACCTGAACTTTGAGTTCAGATTTTCAAGTTATCGGAACAGTAGATTCGTATCACCAAATTAATTATCTTTTCAGAGTATTATAGTCCTGCATAATAATACTCCCGGAATCAAACATGGGTGGATAATTTAAAAGATGAATTCTGTGTTCTTATTTATATTCAGATTCTAACAGAATATATAATAATAACAAAATGTTGTAAATTTGGCACGGGTGATGCATTACTAGATAAGCAAAGCATTGCTATGCAAGCAATGATTCTAAAAGGAAATTTAAAAAGGGAGGTAGAATCATGTTTGAATTAATACCGTGGAAAAAACGGAGTGGCAAAGAAATCAGCCGCTTCGGCAGTGAATTGGATAGTCTGTATGATCGTTTTTTTGGCCGCGGTTCAATGATCCCGGCGCGGTTTATGGAGGATGAAGCGTTGTTTCCGGTTCTCGATATCAGTGAAGGAAAAAAGGAGATAACGGTCAAAGCGGAAATCCCGGGGGTTGAGGCCGACGATCTGGACGTTTCTCTGGACGAAAGAACGTTGATCATCAAAGGTGAAAAAAAGAAAGAAAAAGAGGACAAAGACGAAAACTATCACCGCATGGAGAGATCGTACGGTTATTTTCGCAGAACCGTTCAGCTTCCTGTTGATGTGGATCCATCAAAGGTGGAGGCGTCTTATAAAAAGGGGGTTCTGAAGGTCGTATTGAAAAAGACGAAAGAATCCGAAGCCAAAAAAATTGAAGTTAGGTAACCATGCACAATTAAGGAGGGATCCGAAATGATAATTAAACGTATGTTTGACTTACCGACTTACGGCTGGAGAAGCGCCTTTGACGAGCTTGAACGAATGCGGCGGGACATGGACCGCCTTTTTGGTCAGGTTGCCGGCCGGGCTTACTGGCCGACCCATGCCGGTGTTTTTCCCCTGGTCAATGTAACCGAAGATAAGGATCACTTTTACATTCGCTGTGAAATTCCCGGTATGAAAAGCGAAGAAATAAACATCTCTGCCACCGGCAGAAACCTGACCATTTCCGGAGAACGGAAAATCGCTTCAGAAGGCGAAAATGTGAAGTATCACCGGCGTGAGCGCGAAGACGGTAACTTCAACCGTGTTATTGCGCTGCCTGGTGATATTCAGGTCGACAAAATCGAAGCCGGGTATGTCGAGGGAATTTTGAGTATTAAAATACCCAAAGCCGAAGCGGCGAAACCGAAGCAGATTACAGTAAGATAGTATTTGTAAAGGACTCAATTTATCAAGGGAGGTGAAAATTATGGCTGAAACCAAAGAGCTTCAGGCCAAAGAAAAAGTGGAAGTTCCCGCCCCTGCAGAGCAGACAAAACCAGGGCCGGTGTTCACACCCAATGTGGATATTTTCGAAACCGATAAGGAGATCATTATGCTGGCCGATATTCCGGGCGTCAAAGCAAAGGATTTAACCATCGACCTGCGTGACGATACGTTAACGCTCACCGGGGAGGTGAAACCAATTGATCGCCCTGAAGAAGAAGACGTTCTGATTGAATATCACGTCGGCAGCTACTACCGTCAATTTACGATGGCGGAAGTGATCGACCAGGGTAAAATAGATGCCTCATTGAACAATGGTGTTTTAAGGCTTAGCCTGCCAAAGGTTGAGAAAGCCATGCCGCGTCAGATTACGATTAAGGCAGGATGAAGTCCTTTAAGTTGGTTTTTCTTTTGATCCGGCGTGCATCTGTTGCATTCACCAATGCCGGGACTGTAGGACTATCTGCGTCCCGGCATTCATCTAGAAGCTATCTCAAAAATGTCTTTTGGCCTCCTGCCTTTTTCGGCGGAATTGGTGCCGCGTTTCAAATCCTCGACACACAGCAGTATGCCTCCGGTTTGAAACTCGGCCCCGCCGCGATCTTGAACCAAAATCCTATTTTTGAGATAGCTTCTAGAATAAATGACACTCATTCGGGCATCAGCTTTTACGTGATGTTTTAGTTTGAAACGTCGAAATTTGCTGTTTGACCTTGCGGCTTTTGCATTTTGGACATGCGTATTTCTTTTTTTCATAATCCTTCAGGCTCAATTTTAGTGAAAACTGCTTTTTGCATTTTTCGCAAAGAAATTCATAAAACGGCATCTTCCCCTCCTTCCGGCAATGAACAGAAAAAATTGTCGTTGCCTTCATTCTTATCAGGCATATCACTCAGCCCTTTCATCCAGGTTTGCCAAATCATCCCGGTTGCGGATGACGTGGTCTATCAGACCATATTCTCTGGCCTCCAAACCGCTCATAAAATAATCCCGATCCGTATCCGTCTGAATCTGCTCCAGTGACCTGCCGGTATGCTTTTCCAGAATCCGGTTTAGTATTTCCTTCATGCGAATAATTTCACGGGCCTGAATTTCAATGTCAGATGCTTGCCCCCGGAATGTCCCCATTGGCTGGTGAATCAGAATACGTGAGCTCGGAAGAGAGTAGCGCTTACCGCCTGCACCGGCGGCTAACAAAACGGCTGCCATGCTGGCTGCCTGGCCCAGGCAAACCGTGACAATATCCGGTTTAATATACTGCATCGTATCATAGACTGCCAGACCGGCGGTGACCATGCCACCCGGCGAGTTTATGTAAAAATTTATGTCTTTATCCGGATTTTCGGATTCCAGAAAAAGCAATTGGGCGATGAGCAAGTTGGCCACTTCATCATTCAAGGCAGTACCTACAAAAATGATTCTATCCTTTAGAAGCCTTGAATAAATATCATAGGCACGTTCTCCGCGGCTGTCTTGTTCAATAACCATTGGTATGATGACGGACACGGTAACCTCCTTGAGCCACCTGGATTTTTTTATGTATTTTATAGAAAAATATCTCTTTCAACCTTTTGAAGTAAACCCATTTGCGAAATAGGGATATTTTTTATTTTTTCTTGAGTACCGACCGCCAGTCCGGAGGCGAAGAATATGCTACGCTACAGTTCTATTTCGACCCATCGCAAATCTTTTGGTCCACGCAATTAATTTTCTGCGAAATGGATGGGCTATCAAATTTTTGATATTTTCGATTTGCGACTCCGCCGCTTTTTCTCCCTGCTGGATTAGCTCTTCATAGTTCATAAAATTGGCCCAATTCACCTGTCTGACAGCCGGTTCTATCAGAAGGTCGGCGGTCTCACGTCCTCCAAGACTCAGATGATAACCCATGACTTCCGTAGCGCGGGTTATCGCATCAATACCGTCTTTGATGGAAGCAGACGGGTTAATGCTCAAACCAACATCCACTGCAACAATGAGGTCTGCTCCGATGTCTCTTGTCAGATTTACCGGCAGGGGATTGGCAACGCCACCGTCCACGAGCAATTTGCCGTTCCAGGGTATGGGCGGCATGAAACCGGGTACCGAGCAACTTGCCATCACTGCCGTAATCAGCTGACCCTGATTCAGGACAATTTGTTCACCGGTATAAAGATCAACTGCCAGCGCGGCAAACGGAATGGTTGTTTGCTCGATGTTTATATCCGCTACAAAAGCTTCTACGCTATCTTTCATATCTTTCACAGATAATAAGGCATTTCTAAACATGGCCAGGCTGAGAAAGATTTCCTTCTGTGCAAAGCGATAAATACGATTAAGCCAATCATTTTTTGTGCTGTCGTCCCATTGCATTCTGCCCAATAATTTGAGGCCCTTTGCATTGTCAACTTCTGATCCAAGAACCTCCAGGACCCTATGTTTTAATGTCTCGGCATCGGGGTTTGCGGCATAGGCGGCTCCCACAAGAGCCCCCATACTGGTGCCCACGATCATATCAATGGGGATATCGTTACTTTCGAGCACCTTTAAAACACCAATGTGAGCCAGTCCCCGTGCACCGCCGCCACCCAGGGTCAATCCCAGTTTTCTGCGAGTACGCATTGGGTTGAATATCTCCGAAAAATAGTTGGAAAAAAACCGGGGAAGGAGAATCTTTTGAAAAACACCTTCTCCCGGGTTAAAGTATCCGCTCGCATACTATAACGAGCAATACCTATGCCATATATATAATATGTTGAAATGAAAGAAAAAATTATTCCTAAGCGATGTACAATCAGAACTGCCGGTTCGTGTTTTTTTATGAATTACCCTTTTTGGACGTAAGGCTTACGCGTTCAACCAAAGAAAAAAATATCTGTTTTTGGATATATTGATCACATGCTGAAATTGTTGAAAAATAACTCGCATGAATTTCTTGGTATTTCAGTTTTTCGCCGGAACTGTAAGAGGATAATGGAGTTCCGTTATTCTTAAATATCAGAACTCGAAGTTCTGCTATTCCAATTTCTATCTATCTCTGATCTTCATGTCTTGAATTTTTTTCAAATATCTTTTTCTTTAAAATTATCATTTTTGCCAATCTTATTAATATATTCCAATGATTCGCAAACTGGCAGACGACCACCGGACGATGGTGGATGACAGCTTGGCATACCAATTGCCTGTAGATTCAATATGGAAAGTCACTTGTTTCAAGACAGCGTCTTTTTGAAAGACGCCGGAGGTGGAGATGA